>CACXGH010000247.1 GCA_902767175.1 uncultured Ruminococcus sp. | reverse complement strand
CGGAAGTATTGCCCTGCAATGACAGAGTGAGCGAATGCGAACGATAGTGCGAATCGACAGCGGAGGCACTCCGCCGGTCACGCACCGCACCAATATTTCTTTATGCAATAAAATAGTTATATTGCTTCTTCGTATGACAGAAAAAAAGCTTTTTCGCTGTCGGCTTTAAGTATAATATCAAAAGAATAAAAGGAAAGGAAGGAAAAGAATGATTAAGCGGACATTTCAGCTAATAGTTAATTATTTTGAACATATTGACAAGCTGTTTTTCTTACTGACGCTTACTGCATCTGTATATGGGTGCATTCTGATAGCAAGTATGCAGCGTGACGGCGGTGTAAACTTTCTTAAAACACAGATAACGGCGGTTTGTATAGGCTTTGGCGTTTCGGTTTTATTATCACGGGCAGACTACCGCAGCATAGCAAGACTATGGCTGCTGATTGCAGGCTTTGCACTTCTGCTTACTTTTTCAGTATTTTTCGTGGGTATACAGGTCAGCGGAACAGATGATGTCGGTTGGATAAGACTGCCCGGCGGTATGACATTTCAGCCCTCAGAAATAACCAAGGTATGCTTTATTATGACGTTTTCAAAGCACCTTGCATATCTTGACGAAACAGGCAGATTAAAGTCTTTTATCGGGGTAATGACTCTTCTGCTTCATGGAATGATCCCTGCGGCACTTATACATATACAGGGAGATGACGGTGCGGCGCTTGTTTTTGTGCTGATGTTCATTATAATGTCCTTCGCTGCAGGAGTGCAGCTCAGATATTTTATTTTTCTTGGAGTGATAATAACGGCGGCACTGCCGCTTTTGTGGTTCAGGGTTTTAAATATTGACCAAAAGAGCCGGTTAACAGCGCTTTTCAGCTCTGATGACAGTATGTTTATGACATACGGCTGGCAGCAGTACCAAGGCAGGATATCAATATCCTCCGGCGGTATGTTTGGCAGGGGATTATTTCACGGCACCCGTGTTGAGAGAAATGCTGTGCCGTATCAGGAGAATGATTTTATTTTCACGGTAGCAGGGGAGGAGCTTGGGTTTATCGGATGTATTGCAATAGTTCTGATACTTGCGTTTGTTCTTCTCAGGGTATTGATAATTGCCGGACGTACAAAAGACCTTTTAGGCAGAAGTATCTGTATTGGTTTTTTTGCACTGACAGCCTCACAGGTAATGCTTAATCTTGGAATGGTATTAGGACTTCTCCCTGTAATAGGTGTTACACTTCCTTTTTTCAGCTCCGGCGGAACATCTGCCGCCTGTATTTGTCTTTGTACAGGTTTGGTGCAAAGCGTTTATGCAACGCAAAACGGCACGGTAATGCACCGGCGCAGCGTATCCCAAGGGCGCTTGCTTAGAGTGCGCACCAGCGGAGCACATAGGTAGATCCGGCAAAAAGAAACCGCCCCACACAGTTCATAAGTACCGTGTGGGGCGGATAACTGCGGCGCAGTGCCTGCGCTCTCAATTCGTGCTGACAGAAATGATTTGCGGCAGTTTATTATCTGCGCCTATTGTTTTTATTATACGACTATAACCTCAGATGGAGTACACCTCAAGAGGGATTCCCTTGAGCGCCAACGCAAATCTGACTGTGCGGTTACGCACAGATCAGTCGGCGTATTTGTTGTCCTTCTGGCTCCATGAGTACATCTTGCGGATCTCCTTGCCGACCTGCTCAAGCTGATGCTCAGCCTTGAGTGAACGCATAGCATTGAAGTGTGCTCTGCCGTTCTTGTTCTCGGCAATCCACTTTGTAGCAAATGTACCGTCCTGAATTTCAGCGAGTACCTTCTTCATCTCAGCCTTAGTAGCGTCTGTGATGATTCTCTTGCCTGTCTCATAGTCACCGAACTCTGCTGTGTCGGAAATGGAATATCTCATCAGTGAGAAGCCGCCTGAGTAGATAAGGTCTACGATGAGCTTCATCTCATGTATACACTCAAAGTAAGCGTTCTCGGGAGCATAACCGGCTTCAACAAGTGTCTCAAAGCCTGCCTGCATGAGGGCTGTAACACCGCCGCAGAGTACTGCCTGCTCACCAAAGAGGTCTGTCTCTGTTTCAATTCTGAATGTTGTCTCCATTACAGCAGCACGGGCAGCACCGATGCCTGCACCATATGCAAGAGCTGTATCAAGACAGTGACCTGAAGCGTCCTGGTATACTGCAACAAGAGCAGGAGTACCCTTGCCCTCAACGTACTCTGAACGAACAGTGTGACCGGGAGCCTTAGGAGCGATCATGAATACATCAACGAACTTAGGCGGAACGATCTGCTTGAAGTGGATATTGAAGCCGTGTGCAAAAGCAATTGCCTTGCCTTCTGTGAGGTTAGGCTCGATATCGTTTCTGAAAATATCAGCCTGCTTCTCGTCAGGAGTAAGAATCATGATAACATCAGCCTTCTGAGTTGCCTCAGCAGTTGTGTATACTTCAAAACCAAGCTCCTTGACATGATCCCAGCGCTTGCTGCCCTTGTAAAGACCGATGATTACGTTAACACCGCTGTCACGAAGGTTAAGAGCGTGTGCGTGTCCCTGGCTGCCGTAACCGATAATGGCAACGGTCTTGCCCTTAAGATTGTTGATATCACAATCCTGTTCATAATAGATTTTTGGCATTTCAATTACCTCCAAAGCCATCTTTTGACTTAAATATATTTATGAAATTCGTTAAACCGTCATTTGCGTGATACGGCGGAATCCTTTTCGATTGCTACCGTTCCTGTTCTGACGATCTCACGGATACCATACGGTTTTAACAGATCCATAAGTGTTTCAAATCGCTCAAGAGTATCTGCAAACTGCAGAGTCATGGTGTTTACCGAAACATCTACGATCTTTGCCTCCATAAGCTCGGCTATCTTCATAATGTCAAGCCTCTGCTTTGCGGGGCAGCTGACTTTGATCAGAGAAAGCTCTCTGCTGATGAATTCATCCTGTGCAAAGGTGCGCACCTTTATTACGGGAATGACCTTATTAAGCTGCTTTTCGAGCTGCTCTATAACATATTCGTCACCGTCGGCAACAATAGTTATCCTTGAAATATTGCTGTCCTCTGTTATACCTACAGCAAGACTGTCAATATTAAAGCCCCTTCTTGAAAACAGTCCCGATACCTTAGAGAGAACACCGGGATGATTTTCTACGAGGACCGAAAGAGTATACTTCATATTATGTCCTCCTTATCTTGACGGGGTATTGGGGTGTACATTGCAGATCAGAACAAACGGCTTGTCGCTTGAAAGCATTTTCTTTGCAGCAGTCTCTGCTTCCTCATTGCTTGAAACAACAGCAGATTCTATACCGTAAGCCTGTGCGATATTTCTGAAATCGGGAGTATCCTCAAGCTCAGTTACTGCATACCGGCTGCCGTAGAAACGATCCTGCAGCTCATGTACCATTCCGAGTACGGTATTTCTCATAACAATGATCTTGACATTCAGGTTATTCTGAGCTATAGTAGCAAGTTCATTGAACATCATCTGGAATGAACCGTCTCCGCATACAGCAACGACATCTCTTGACGGGCGTGCAAACTTTGCACCGATAGCTGCAGGAACGGAGTAACCCATTGTACCCATACCGCCCGATGTGAAGAAACGGCCGTCAGACATTCTGTAGCTGTTTGCACACCATATCTGATTCTGTCCGACATCGGCTATAAGAATAGCCTTTGCCCTGAGCATACCCGAGAGCTTTTCAAGAAAGCTCTTAGGCTCGACAAATCCGTCAAAGCACTTATATGGAGCTGCAAACTCTGTTTTCCAATTCCCGATCTGTGTCAGCCACTCCGAAGGGGCGGTATAATCTACACTCTTGAGCATCTGGGAAAGAACATTTTTCATATCACCTACTATCGGGATATTGGTTTTCATATTCTTTCCTATCTCGGCAGGATCTATATCAATATGTATTACAGCAGTATGTTCAACAAGCTGGTCTGGAGCAGATACTGCCCTGTCACCGACTCTTGCGCCGCAAAGAATGATAAGGTCGGAATCGTGAATTGCCTTATTGGCGGCTTTCTTTCCGTGAGAGCCTATCATTCCGACATAAAGCGGATCATCGGACGGCATTGTTCCGATACCCATCATAGTTGAAACAACAGGTATATTTGTCTTTTTGACAAATTCACGGAATCTGAGTTTTGCTCCTGACGTAAGTACACCGCCGCCTGCAACGATAACAGGCCTTTTTGCCGTACTGAGTATTTCAAGAGCACGCTTTATCTGCATCGGGTGTCCCGAAACACTTGGTTTATATCCTATAATGTTTACCTTTTCGGGATAAACGAACTCTTCTGTTTCGCCCTGCTGAATATCAACAGGAACATCTATAAGAACAGGTCCCGGCCTGCCCGTAGAAGCTATATGGAAAGCTTCCTTAAAGACTCTTGGAAGGTCTGCTGTATCCTTTACAAGATAGCTGTGTTTGACAAAGGATTCACAAGCGCCTGTAATATCTGCCTCCTGAAAAACATCTCTGCCGAGCTGGTCGCTCTTGACCTGTCCCGTGATAGCGACCATAGGTATCGAATCCATATAGGCAGTTGCTATGCCGGTTATCATATTCAGAGCACCGGGGCCGGAGGTAGCAACACATACACCGACTTTGGAAAGAGCTCTTGCATATCCGCTGGCAGCGTGTGCGGCATTCTGCTCCTGGCGCACAAGTACAGCTTTTATGTCCGTATCGTAAAGCTTATCAAAAAACGGGCAGATAACTGCTCCCGGATAGCCAAAGACTATCTCAACACCTTCTTCCTGAAGGCATTTTACCATAATTTCAGCTCCGCTGATCATAGAACTCCTCCTTTCCTATAAGAAACATTATATCATTACAAAAAATAGGTGTCAAGAGTGATACACACGTCAATCTAAATCTGTCATATTTTGTAATCAAAATAAATGCACTGCCTATGGTATAGTAATAATAGGAGGTGCTTAAGATATG
>CACXGH010000246.1 GCA_902767175.1 uncultured Ruminococcus sp. | reverse complement strand
TGTCCGGTGGACACCTCTGCCGAAGGCAGAAGCACCGACCGAGCCGGCAGGCGAGACTCGGGGGACATCGACGCTTGTTATAAAGGAGTTTTATTATGGAATACAAATACAATACAATACCTGAGGCGCTTGAAGCCCTCAGAAACGGCAGACTGATTCTCTGCACAGACGATCCCGACAGGGAAAATGAGGGCGACCTTATCTGTGCGGCGGAATTTGCAACGACAGAGAACGTTAATTTCATGGCAAGATACGGCAGAGGGCTTATCTGTACTCCCATGTCGCAGGCAATAGCCGACCGTCTTGAGCTTCCCCAGATGGTCGCAGAAAACACCGACAACCACAGCACCGCATTCACGGTATCAATTGACCACATAAACACGACTACAGGTATTTCCGCAGAGGAGCGGGGATATACCTGCCGTGCCTGTGCGGACGAAAATACAAAGCCGAAAGACCTGAGACGCCCCGGCCATGTATTTCCTCTGACAGCAAGAAAGGGCGGTGTACTTGTACGGAACGGACATACAGAGGCGACTGTTGATCTGTGCCGTCTTGCAGGTCTAAAGGAATGCGGACTGTGCTGTGAAATAATGAAGGACAACGGCACAATGATGAGAACACCTGAGCTTTGGGAGCTTGCAAAAGCACACGGATTATGCTTTATTACGATAAAGGACCTGCAGGATTATATCAGACGCAACGAAAACCACATGATAAGACAGGCATCAGCCAAGCTCCCCACAGCTTACGGAGACTTTATGATACACGGCTTTATCAACGACATCACGGGTGAGCATCATATAGCACTTGTATGCGGTGATATCGGAGACGGCGAGAACGTCCTGTGCAGGGTACATTCCGAATGCCTTACGGGAGACGTTTTCGGCTCTGCACGCTGTGACTGCGGAGAACAGCTGCATACAGCCATGAAGATGATACAGCAGGAAGGCAGAGGAATAATTCTCTATATGAGGCAGGAAGGCAGAGGAATAGGTCTTATCAACAAGCTTAAAGCGTATGAGCTGCAGGAGCAGGGCTTTGATACAGTAGACGCAAATATAAAGCTCGGCTTTGCTCCCGATCTGAGAGAATATTGGAACGGCGCCCAGATACTTCAGCAGCTCGGCGTAAAGTCGCTCCGTCTGCTGACAAACAATCCCGGCAAGATATACGGGCTTGAAGGCTTTGACTTCACCATTAAAGAGCGTGTTCCGATAGAGATAGATCCCGGCGAATATGACGCTTTTTATCTTAAAACCAAAAAGGACAGAATGGGGCATATATTCAAAAATATAAGCCTTGACTGATACTATTACATATAACGGAGGTAATTATTATGAACATCAATATTATTGAAGGCAAGGTAGTGGCACCTGAGGGTATGAAGGTTGCTGTTATAGCATCGAGATTTAACAGCTTTATTGTAGAAAAGCTGCTTGAGGGAGCTGTTGACGGACTTGTGCGTCATGGTGTCGATGAAAAGAACATTGATGCTATATGGGTGCCGGGAGCATTTGAAATTCCCGTTATCGCTCAGAAAACCGCAGAAAGCGGAAAATACGATGCTGTTATCTGTGTCGGTGCGGTAATAAGAGGCTCAACCTCTCACTATGAGCTTGTTGTTAACGAAACAACAAAGGGCATAGCTCAGGCAAGCCTCAAGAGCGGTATTCCTGTACTGTTCGGTGTTATAGCAACAGAAAATATTGAGCAGGCTATAGAGCGCTCAGGCACGAAGGCAGGCAATAAGGGCTATGACTGCGCTCTCGGAGCCATTGAAATGGTCAACCTTATGAGACAGATATGATGAAAACCGCAGTATTCGATTTTGACGGAACAATACACAATACCAAAAAGCTCTACGGCCGTGCCTTCCGCAAGGCTTATTCCATGCTTGTAAGCGAAGGTTATGCAAAGGAAAGAGACTATACCGATGATGAGGTTTCGGTATATCTTGGAATGTCGGCTCCCGATATGTGGCACAGCTTTATGCCTGAGCTTGCGAAGCCCGTAATGGAAAGAGCAAGTATGCTTATCGGCAGGGAGATGACAGAGGGTGTACTCAGCGGAAAAGCAGTTTTGTACAGCGGTATTGCAGAGGTACTGACAGCGCTCAGATCCCGCGGCATAAGGCTTATGATACTGTCAAACTGCCGTCACGGTTATATGGAGGCTCACAGAGAGGCTCTCGGTCTTGACAAATGGTTTGATGATTATTTCTGCGGTGAGGATTACGGCTTTATCCCGAAGGACGAGATCTTCCGCATTCTTATGAATAAATACCCTGACAGCTCTTATATTATGATAGGCGACAGAGCTTCGGACATAGACGCAGGGATAAAGAACGGCATTCCTGCTATAGGCTGTCTTTACGGTTTCGGCTCGTCAGATGAGCTGTCATCGGCGACAGCACTTGCATATTCGCCCCAAGATATTCTGAGCCTGACAGAAAAGCTTTTTGATACTAATATCAGATAGAAGGGGCGCCAAAGCTTGTCGTCAGGTCTATTTGATATTAGTATGAGTAATACAATATTATGGAATCGAAGAAAAGCCCCGTATTCAATGAGAATACGGGGCTAAATTATGCTGTCAAAGAGTTACATTTTCAAAATAAGACAGTAATGCTTTATTCTATCTTGGTGATCACCCAGCTTAAATCATGATTTGGGAGCTTGTCGCAAAGCTCGTTGACAGTTTTTACAAACTCTGTCATTCTTTCAATTCCTATTAAACAAGGAGCAAATAATTGATGTCAACAAGTTTAAAGCACTAAAAACACTAAAAACAAAACTACATAAGATAGGCTGTTCTGTTTTCTGTACATGAGCATATAAGACGGTGATCTTCCGCTGAAAGTCCGTACAGCCCTGCAATGTCACGGTCTATGCTGTCATACAGAATATGTATTTCCGAGGTATCAGATGAAACCGAAAGCTTTTCTGCTTTGCTTATTATATTAAACTGTGTCTGCTTATCCGCTGCCGGCAGAGGTATCTGTTCTATATGGGAACGGAGCAGCTTTATTGAATTAAACCGCTTTTTCAGATAGAACATTACTGTTCTTGAATTCAGAAGTGCAAGAATATACTTAATGTTCATATTCTCAATCCGGGGAATTACGATATTGCAGCTGTTAAGCGTAAGCAAGCCTTTATCATCATAGGCAAATACAGGCTGAGAGCATATAAAACGGTAAACAAGCTTTTCCTCTGCACGATAAAGCATTTCGGGTGCTGTCTGCTGCAGCTTATCGGGCTTGAACCTGATATAGTTTATCGGCTCAGTGTATCTGTACAGCCTTATATCAGCTCCTTTCAGCACAGGCTCGGAATCCTGCTGAGGGGTGTCTGAGATAAGGCTTTTGTTCTGTCCCGTAACAATTCCAAGGGCGAACTCCGCATTGCCGTACAGTCTTACAGTATCACACAGCCCATCAAGCTTTTCAATAAGCCTGTTTTCCTCATCGGTCATAAAGAAGCTCAGTGCTTTCTCATTCAGTGTTCTGTCACTTCCGATAACGAACTCCCTGTCCTTGGTTTTTACTTTTATCCCGTTATTATCCGCTCCGTTTTTCTTTATAACCGCTCTGAGTATAATACAGGGGCAGTTTACTCCGTCAAATATATCACCGAGGTATTCGGCATACCGAAAGCCGCAGCTTTTGATCATAAGCTTTCTTACGGCAGTATGCGCCCCGACGTTTAATATTGCCTCGGGAAGAATAAACGAAAACATACCGTCTTTATTAAGCAGAGATAATGTCTTTTCAATAAACAGGTCATATATTTCAACGGCTCTGCCGTCAGCACATTCATATTTTCCGGAAAGCAGCTTTTTCTCATCAGCAGAAAACCTGACTCCCCATGGCGGATTGCCGAGAATAATATCATACTTACGGCATTTATCAAACAAAAGATAATCTTCGCAGGTGATATGTTCATTTATCATTGTTTCAGAGGTGATATGATATTTCAGCGCATAATTCAGTCTTGCTATACAAACACTCACAGGGTCTATGTCATTGGCATAGACCTGTTCGGCTTTTATCCGGTCCGGAAGCCGGATCATAAAATTCCCCGTTCCGCAGGACGGGTCAAGCAGCTTCTTCCCTGACAAATCAGCACCGTCAAAAAGCTCACCGCAAAGCTTTTTGACGGCACTGTACGGTGTATAATAAGCTCCTGCCGCTTTACGGCTTGCGAAAGTCCTCAATGAAATATACAGAAGCCCTGCCGTATCATTTTCGCTTTCGTAATAGTAAGGCAGTGAAAACATTTCCGGATATCTGCCGATTATATCCCTTGCCTGCTCAGTGTTTCCTATCAGTTCATCTATGATGAAAGAAAGACCCGGCCTGCTTTTTCCTTCGATACAGCCGGACAGACAGCATTTTTCCTGAGACATTCCCAAGCTGTCCGAGATAAGTCTCAGCGCACATTCAGCAAGCAATGCCCTTATAACAGCCTCGCTCACATCACAGTCAGTATCCTCTATAAGCTTCAATACCGACTTTATAGATGACAGGTTTTCTGACCCCTCAGAAACATATGATTTATAGAACGCATTGCCCGCAATAAAGCTTTTATTGCGGCGTGATCTGAGCAGACCGTTCTTGCCGCTTTTCAGTCCTGCCTTAAGTTCATTTTTATAAGCGACAGAAAAATAATCCCTGCCGTTTATGTTTACAGTCGGGATAATTCTGTCCGATTTCAGCCAATTTTTCCCTGTCGCTTCGGAAATTCCGACAGCAGAGCAAAGCTGTTCAAGCGACAAAAGATCTTCCGTACTGCTCAAGATCTCACCTCTTTTCAAAGTATTTGTGTTAAAAAACAGACAAGAAAATTATTTCCTGTCTGTCTTTCTACGCACCGGGAGGAACTCGAACCCCCGACCTGCTGTTTCGCAGACGGCGAGCCGCCGCTCCCTTCTTC
>CACXGH010000245.1 GCA_902767175.1 uncultured Ruminococcus sp. | reverse complement strand
GCTAAAGCTCCCCGACGTCTGTTGACGGCGTCGCTCGCTCCAATCAAGCGAGCTTGTTGGAGCTTTGCTCCTTGTTTAATAAATAATTATTGTTATTAACCGCCTGACGTAAGTGTATAAAGCAGTATAGAGAACACTCCGAGTACCATCATTATACAAAGAATGATACTGACAACTCTGATTATAGTCTTTCTTCTTTTGAACATTCTTTCATCTCCATTCTGTTCCTGCCTGTCATACAACCTTTATCGGTGCACTGTCCTTCTTTTTATACAGATAATATGTGCAGTAGCTGTCACGGTGTGATTCAAAGCTCTCACAGCAGACGTATTCGTAGTTTTCAAAATAGTACCGTGTACCGCAGCTTATAACATAATCTACCTTCCCCGATCTGATATACTTATCCTGTTCGTCAAGTGCATATGGAATATTAAGTCCGCAGAAAAAACGGCAGTTCGGAACGACTTCACCCACTGTATAGAAGCCTCCGTCAAGGAACTTGTAATTCAGGAGTGTTGCGTCCTCAGTCTTAGAAATAACCTCTCCGAATTTATACTGCGGCAGTTCTGTCCTTGAATATGTCATCATATATGTGTTCGGACTCAGTGCATATACGGCACTTACGCTGACAATGACAGTTCCTGCTGAACAGATACAGGCAAGAGCCTTCCGCTCTGTTTTATTCTGATATAGCTTTTTCAGCGGAATGAGCTGAAGGAGCTTATAGAGCATTACAATACCAAGTGAGAGAAATACTGCAAGTATCAGTGAATAATAGGTATATCTTCTTCCTCCTGCATAAATAAGCAGATAAGACGAAACAAGAGACGATATTACAAATATAAACAGCTTCTTTGAGCGTATAAACGCATAAACCGCACCTGCAATAATAAATCCGCAGCCGACACCAAAGCTGTACAGACAGCTCTTAGTACCTTCATGAATGTTCAGTATAAGTCCTAAAAGCTTGTTTTCTACCTCTCTCACGGGATATATGAACATATTGCAGTAGAAATAGACCTCAAATAAGTCACTCACCGCATCGTTTATGATAAAATACAGCAGAACAGGCAGCGATATGATGAATTCTCCGAACATCAGAAATACAAAGAAGTTAAGAAGCTCATTATGCCATTTCTGCGCTATATAGAAAAATACCATAAACGCTCCGCAGCCTATATAAAAGCCCAGCAGTGAGAATTTTATCCATAGCACCGCTCCCGATGTTATGCCGACAATGATCCATTCACGAGGTGTTACGGGCGTTTTATGAACTATGGACTTTAGCCCTACATAGAACGCATAGGTTATCATTGGCAGGCACAGCTCCTCAGCAGAGCCTCCCTGTTCAAAAGCAGGAGCGGCAAAAACCGAAATGCTTACAAGCGGCAAAAGAAGCACCGCTTTTATATCACAGAATAATGTAATTATTTTCGCCGAGTAAAACAAAAAGAAGAAACAGCATATAATCTCAATAAGGTAAGCACCGATAAAGGAGTTTCCCGAGATAACATAGGCGACAGCATAGAGGAAATACAGCAGTGGACCTTTCTGCTCAAAAATATCACGGTACATCACCTGACCGTTTACAACCGATTTGCCTACTGTAAAAAAACAGTTGGCATCGTCCCAATTGTTAAGCGGATAAAGAGGAGATGATTTTGAACAGACGGTAATGACCGCTATAGAAAAGACGAAAAGGAGGGCTGTATAAGCACGCCCAAGTCTGTTGTCCCCCTTTGGAGGGCTGTCACGCAAGGAAAGAAGGAGTTTATTTGTTCGGGTCAACATTATCTCTCCCTACATAATTATTATTAACAGCATTAAGCACAGAAAGCACTTCATAACAGTGTATACGGTTATACACACACCTTATTCATTTTATAGCTGAATTCAGATTATGTCAAGTATAACAGACATTTCTTTTATGTTCTGACAAATATTCTACTTTATTATGCAATATACACTGAATTTAAGAAAATTTATTGACAAAAAAACCATTTTGAAGGATAATAATAGAGTATTGTTAAATACTTGATAAATACAACGCAGAAAAATCGAAAGGGTGGATAAGAATGGGCAGCACTATCGCTCAGAAAATCATCAAAGCGCATCTTCTCAGCGGAGATATGACCGTAGGCAGTGAGGTAGGACTCAGAATAGACCAGACACTCACACAGGACGCTACAGGTACAATGGCATATCTTGAATTTGAAGCTATCGGCGTACCGAGAGTAAAGACAGAGAAGAGCGTTGCTTATATCGACCATAATACACTTCAGACAGGCTTTGAAAATGCAGATGACCACAGATTCATTCAGTCTGTATGTAAGAAGCACGGAATATACTTTTCACGTCCCGGCAACGGTATCTGTCATCAGGTACACCTTGAGCGTTTCGGCAAGCCCGGAAAGACTCTCATCGGCTCTGACAGCCATACTCCCACAGGCGGCGGTATAGGTATGCTTGCTATCGGTGCAGGCGGTCTTGATGTTGCTGTTGCTATGGGCGGCGGAGCTTATTATATTTCTATGCCTAAAATGGTAAGAGTAAACCTGACAGGCAAGCTCCAGCCATGGGTATCCGCTAAGGATATTATCCTTGAGGTACTCCGCATCATGTCCGTTAAGGGCGGTGTAGGCAAAATAATCGAGTACGGCGGAGAGGGTGTAAAAACTCTGACTGTTCCCGAGAGAGCTACTATTACAAACATGGGTGCTGAACTTGGCGCCACTACATCTGTATTCCCGTCAGATGAGATCACAAGAGAATTCATGAAGGCTCAGGGACGTGAAGAAGATTGGACAGAGCTTTCCTCAGACGATGATGCAGTATTTGATGAGGTAATTGACATTGACCTGTCAAAGCTCGTTCCTATGGCAGCTTGTCCCCACAGCCCCGACAATGTAAAGACAATAGAGGAGATCGGGCCTCAGAAGATAGACCAGGTATGTATCGGCTCATGCACAAATTCATCATATCTCGACCTCATGAGAGTTGCGTCTATCCTCAAAGGCAAGACTGTACATCCTGATGTAAGCCTTGCCATAGCTCCCGGCTCAAAGCAGGTTTATAATATGCTTGCAAAGAACGGCGCTCTTGCAGACATAATCGAAGCAGGCGCACGAATTCTCGAATGTGCGTGCGGTCCCTGTATCGGCATGGGACAGTCACCCAACAGCAAGGGTATTTCACTTCGTACCTTCAACCGTAACTTTGAAGGCAGAAGCGGCACCCGTGACGGTCAGATCTATCTCGTAAGCCCCGAAACCGCTGCCGCATCTGCTCTTGCAGGTGTATTCACAGATCCGAGAACTCTCGGTGACGCTGTTGATATTCCTCTGCCCGAGAAATTTGACTATAACGACAATATGGTTATCGCTCCTGTTCCTGAGGAGGAAATGGACAGCGTTGAGGTACTCAGAGGTCCTAATATCAAACCTTATCCCAAGACCACACCTCTTGCAGAAAATATCCTGGTACGCTGCTCGCTTAAAGTCGGCGATAATATCACAACTGACCATATCATGCCTGCAGGCGCTAAGATACTTCCCCTTCGTTCAAATATTCCTGCTATTTCCGAGCATTGCTTCACCGTATGCGATAAGGACTTTCCTGCAAGAGCCAAGGCTTTCGGAAACAGCATTATCATCGGCGGTGTAAACTATGGTCAGGGCTCGTCCCGTGAGCACGCTGCTCTTGCTCCGCTTTATCTCGGTATAAAGGCTGTCGTTGTCAAGTCATTTGCCCGTATTCACCGTGCAAACCTCATCAATGCAGGTATCCTTCCTCTTACCTTCGCTGATCCTTCCGATTATGACAACATCAATGAGGGCGATGAGCTTTCCCTGCCGAATATAAGAAAGATGATAGCAGACGGCAAGGTACAGCTCCTTCTTATAAACAAGACACAGGGTAAGGAAATACCTGTACTGTGCGAGCTTTCAGGCAGAACGAAGGATATAATCCTTGCAGGCGGTCTGCTTGACTATACAAGGAATTCAAAGTAATACAGAACGGGAACGCACAAACCCTGCACGGACGATCTGATCTAACCGTGTGGTGCTGCCCGCCCTTTTAAACAAGGAGCAAAGCTCCAACAAGCTCGCTTGATTGGAGCGAGCGACGCCGTCAACAGACGTCGGGGAGCTTTAGCTCCT
>CACXGH010000244.1 GCA_902767175.1 uncultured Ruminococcus sp. | reverse complement strand
GGATTTTTGTGCAAGATGGCGGAAAAAGGGCAAGCAAGACAGGTGCTGAGCCATAAGGCGTGATTTATTCAGCGGTTCCTTAAATACTCCAAGGGTAAGTTCAAAGCCGAAAACAGATAAATAACTTTTGCAGTTCATTCTTTGAGCAATCCGGATTGTCGGCAATTTTGATTAAGTGTAATATAGTATTGATCTCAACCGATAAAAACGGGCTGTCATTTACTGACAACCCGTTAATTTTACTCGCAGATTATAAGCTCTCCGGCATACGGCAGAGTTGAAATAAAATCGCAGAATATATGCCATTCATCAAGCTTATGAGATTTTCTTGCATGGTAAATATTTATCAGATTTTCATAATTCATCGTGCAGGTTCTCATCTGATTATAACTTGACGGAAGAAGCTGAATTATATCGTACCAATACTGCTTTTCCTTGGTCTCAATGAATTTGAGACGAAGCTGTTCGAGCTTATCAATTATAATCTTCATTACAGAGAGAGTCTCTTCGTCCATTTTGTCACAGCTGAAATGGGATAATTCAAACGGAACAGATGTTATCTTATGCATTGTACTTGTAGAATTGGCAACAGTTCCGACTTTATATGTGTCGTATTCCTTCCACCAATACATCGGTGCCGTAATGTCAACGGTAACGAATATCTGACGCAGATATTTTCTGTGGTCTCCGCCTGCCTTTCTTAATCTCACCGCAAGAGAAAGGTCATTTTCTCCTAAAATGTAATTACCGTTTTCATCATAATAGCTGTCAGACCTTGCCCAACTGTTCATGGGGTTTCTTGCACCCCTTATTGCGTTTTTAAAATTCATTACCTCAATGTTTTTTACTGTCAGCATATTATCACTCCGTTATTTCTTTTTCTTCTGAAATCTGTAACAGAACTGTGTTATCAGACCGTCAGGGAGCAGTCTTTTTACAAATTTCAGACTCTTTATCTTGAATGACGGCACAATGAACATCTTTCCCTTCATAAGCCCGTCAAGAGCCTGTTCGGCAGCCATTTTGCTTGTAATTGGTGCGGAAGCAAACCTTACCTTCGCAACGTCATTGAACTCAGTGTCAACAGGACCGGGACAGAGTGCACTTATCTTGACTTTGCTGTTTCTCTGTCTCAGTTCCTCACGAATTGCGCCTGTAAGACTTACAACATAATTTTTTGTAGCATAATATGCAGCCATATACGGACCGGAGAAAAATCCTGCAACAGAGGCTACATTGAGGATATAACCCTTGTTTTTGGCGATAAAATCCTGTAAAAACAGCTTGGTAAGAACATGAACGGCAATAATATTTGTATCTATCATCTTAAGCTCTGTATCAAGGTCGGTCTCGTCAAAGAAGCCGCACATACCAAACCCTGCACAGTTAACTAACATCTGTATATCGTGAGACTGCAGCACCTCATGAAGCTTCTTGCATTCCTCAATATGAGAAACATCACATCTTATGCATTTAGCGTGTTTTCCGAGTTCGTCCTTTAATTCCTTTAGTCTGTCAGCCCTTCTCGCAACGAGAATGACGTCCCAGCCCCTTACAACAAGCTCACGGGCAATATCTCTGCCGATACCAGAGCTTGCTCCTGTTACAAGTGCCAGCATTTGTTCTACCTCCCTGTTTTAACCTATATTATATACTTTTTCCGCATTTCTTCTTGTTATGCGGAGAATTTCCTCTGCAGTCATTCCCTTTATCTGTGCGATGGACTCAGCGGTATTGATTATCAATCCGGAATCGTTTCTCTTTCCTCTGTACGGAACGGGAGCAAGATAGGGACAGTCAGTTTCCAGAACAAGAGCCTCAAGCGGAATATCCTTAATGACTTCAACAGCCTTTCGTGCATTCTTGAATGTAACAACACCGCCCATTCCTATATACATACCAAGTTTAACTATCTCAGCAGCCATTTCTCTGCTGCCTGAAAAGCAGTGGACTATGCCCTTCGGCTTATGCTTTTTCAGAATTTCGAGAATATCTCCGTGAGCCTCTCTGTCATGTACTGTAACGGGCAGTGAAAGCTCGTTTGCAAGCTCCAGCTGTGCTTCAAATACAGCTTTCTGCAGGTCTTTGGGTACATCGTAATAATAGTCAAGACCTATCTCGCCTATTGCAGCAGTTTTTTTATCGGCTGCAAGCTCTTTTATTATACTGAGCTGAGAAAGACTGTTTTCATCGGCACATTCGGGATGAATCCCTACGGCGGCGTACATATTATCGTAACGATGAGCAAGCTCAAGACTAAAGCGTGACGTTGCGACAGTTGTTCCCTGATTGACAATACCGCATACTGTATCGGAAAAAAGCCTGTCAAGAAGTTCATATCTGTCCCCGTCAAATGCACTGTCATCATAATGAGCATGTGTATCAAATATATCCTTCATTTTATAGTGTTCCTTATCTTTTCTGTGTTTTGTGTTTTATTAATTATAGATTAATACTCGCCTCTTGTCAATTCTAGCCGTTTACGTCCCCACGGAAATCAATTTTGCCGGGACAGTCACATGGGGAAAACCTTTTCCGGCGGAAAAAGGGTTATTCCCCATACCCCTTTACTGAAACCGCTGACTAAATCTATGAATATAAACATACAAGTCAAATTTCAGAAGAAAGAATTTAAACAAGGAGCAAAGCTCCAACAAGCTCGCTTGATTGGAGCGAGCGACGCCGTCAACAGACGTCGGGGAGCTTTAGCTCCT
>CACXGH010000243.1 GCA_902767175.1 uncultured Ruminococcus sp. | reverse complement strand
TGTCAAGAAATAAGTCAGCCTTACGGCTGACGGGCAATTCATCCCACCGCCTTAGAGGCGGGGGACTTCTTGCCCATTTAGGTTAAAAAAACGGTGCAGACCGAAAAATCTGCACCGTTTCATTGAGTCATAATAATATCAGAATATTATCTTTCACGCTTTTTTCTTGTCATTAAAGCAACTGCAGCTGCAGCAGAGCTTACAAGGATAAGTATCAGACCGGCTGAGGAAGAAGAATCTGCTGTTTTAACAGCACCGGGATCAGAGGGCTGAGGTGTTACCTTTGATGTTTCGCTCGGCTGTGAAGGTGTGGGCTGAGGCTGCGGCTCGGGCTCGGGCTGCGGCTCGGGGTCAGGCTGCGGCTCGGGTTCGGGCTGCGGCTCGGGTTCGGGCTGCGGCTCGGGTTCGGGCTGCGGCTCAGGTTCGGGCTGCGGCTCAGGCTCGGGCTGCGGCTCGGGTTCGGGCTGCGGCTCGGGTTCAGCCTCTTCTTCTTTGCCTGTATTGATATACTCGCCGCCGTTCAGAGAATAGCTTACGGGCCAAATCTCAAGATCGTCACCTGTTGTATCAATCTTAACCTTGACCGTTGTTGTATCCTCAACTGTTATCGAGATGTTTGTCTGGCTGTTCTGTGTTCTGTCATATTCAGCCTCATAAACACCCCATGAAAGATCCCAATTGCCGTCCTTGCGTACCTTAAAGCTATAGGAACCTGCTTCAACAGTGAATTCACCCTCGAAGATGCCTTCGTCTGTCTCATACATCGGGATATCCTTTGTCCAGCTTGACTTAGGCATATCACCTATGATGCTGTAAGGTGAAGCCTCAGGTCCGGGCTCAGGCTCAGGCTCGGGCTCAGGCTCTGTACCTCCTGAAAGGTCTGTCCACTTTGTGCCGTTGTAGAGCTTCTTATCGGTATATGCCATTGACATACCGTCCTGCATAGCACCGGGGATCTGGTCTCCGCTGCCGTTGTTGAATATTATCATTATATGCTTGCAGCTTTCAAACTGCTCGGGAAGCTGATAGCTGTAGTAGTTATCACCGCAGTCTGTCATGCTGACACCGGGCCATTCACCGTTGGTGATCGTTGTTGCACCGCTTTCGTCATATACATAGATGTTTACTGCAGTCCAGTTTGCCTTGCTGTTATCGAATACGATACCGCCTTCTTCAACCTCGGGCATTGTTCTGCCTGCAAGCTTATTGTACTTATAGACAGCAGTAACTGTATCGCCGTTTGCGTTCTCGGCTGAAAGGCTGAGGATAACTCTTACATCATCGGGAATACCCTCACCGATAGTAATAACATCACCGTCAGCAAAGCTTCCTTCTGCATACGTTGTGTTGTCGCCCTCTGCTGTAACAGTATATGCCGCATTCTGAGCTGCTACACTGTGGAGAGTTACATCCATTGTACCTGTAAACTCGGTATCGGAGATCT
The DNA here is from genome assembly GCA_902767175.1 of uncultured Ruminococcus sp. GTDB lineage: Bacteria > Bacillota > Clostridia > Oscillospirales > Acutalibacteraceae > UBA1213. The sequence goes on along the minus strand of CACXGH010000243.1, from coordinate 10,948 downwards.
GCTCTGCATAAACCTTGCTGAGGAAGTCTGATTCATAAACAACAGCTATACCGCTCTCTCCGACCTCACCTGTGATAGTGTCTTCTGTTACAGTGAATTCATTTCCTGTAACTTCATCATAATATGTTCCTGCAGGAACATAGCTGTTAACATTTTCTACAGTTACACTGCCGCTGCCGCTGCCGCGAACGATAACGGCACCGCCGTCCTGACGTGTAACTACCGTACAGTTATCAGATGTACCGAAAGCCTCAGCCTTGCCTACCATCGCATTATGGAAATGGTTGACTGCTGCTACTTCGGGGCTTGTGAAGTGCATACTGCCCTTTACGCCCATTCTGATGCTGTCACGGGCCTTAGCAAACGGACGTGACAGATAGAGCGCCGTTGAGCCTTCTCTTGCTGCCGCTACAGCATAAGCTCTGTCTATTACATTCTGAGAGTAAGAGTTTGTATCCTTGCCCTCACCGTTGGAATATGTATCGTGGCTCTCGCCCCAATATACAAGCTTATCTACAGCGAGTCCCTCTGTTGTCCAATTGCCGTCTGCAGCGGGTGCCTTGCCGTTATTGAATGCTCTTGCAAGGAGTGTTGAATATGTATTGTCGGTAACTGACATATATTGGGTATATTCAAGCATCAGATCCTCACCGCCGCCGTCATACGGCCCGTTAAGGATCTCACCGTAGTTATAAAGACCCGAATCTGTTACAACTGCCCAGAAATTGCATTCCTCGCTCGGGAGACCTATGTGCTTTGCAGCATCCCAGCGGATACCGTCAACGCCCATATCCTTGAGTTCACCGATAAAATCTGCAACTACCTGCTGAACATATTCATTCTCCGAATTAAGGTCAGCCATGCCGATCTCACCGTGTGTTACCTCATAACGGTTCCCATAGTTCTTTGCGGGGCCGTAGTCATGCCAATACTCATCAGCCTGAAGATCCTGCTGGATCTTGTCATGATTGCCTGCAAGATGGTTTGCTACAACATCGACTACTACCTTGATGCCATACTGCTCTGCTTTCTCGCAAAGCTCCTTCAGCTCGTCTGCTGTTCCGAGATCACCGTTCTCTGCAACGCTAAAGCCTATCGGCTGATAAAGCCAATACCAGGGGCCTGTGCTTTCTGCAGGCTGTACAGGTGATGTCTGGATCGTTGAGAAGCCTGCCTTTGCGATATCTTCAAGCGAGTCCATAATATCGGCATACTTCCAATCGAAGCAATGAAGGATAACGCCGTCCTGAATGTTCTCAACAAGACCGTATCCATCCGAGGGAGCTGCGCTTACGGGCGTATTTATTGCGCCCATACCGGCAAATGCAGTGACCATAAGAGCCGCAGCTACAGAAACGCAGGCTGCTCTTTTGCTGACTCCGGTTCTTACAGAGCCTTTTTGTGTTTTCACAGTAGATCACTCTCCTAAAAAGATTGTTTTTAACCACGCTCTATGCCCTTATCCGCAGGACATAAACGATGATATACATATTAATACTACCACTTTGCGCTATGTTTTGCAAACAGAAAAATTGAACCATAAAATGCTTATCCGACTGTCTCAAAGGATTTTTGAGACAAAAGCATTTTTTCTTTGTATTATTCCACAACCGTCACATTTAATAATTGTGCACAATGAACCAATCCCGATTTATTTCTTGTTTTATTGCACATATAAAGGCACGATTTTTTGTTACCGCCGCAAAAGTTCCCGATCATTCATCCCGATAGAAATGTTTATGCATAAGGTATAAGTCACGGATATCATTCATTCCGTCATTATTCATGTCGGAAGCGGTAAGCTCAGCTTCGTCAAAATCCTCCTCATGAACAAGATACTTTGACAATCCGATTATGTCGGAAGTATTTATATTACCCTCTCCCGTAACATCTCCCTTTACCACTATAACACAGGTACCGGCAAGCTCTCCTTCCGAATAAAGCTCCACGTTTGCTCCTGTTCCTATTTTTCCGCTTGTAATTGTTCTTCCTCTGTAGTCACGGAAGCTTGTTTCATAACCGACAAGCTTCTTTTTAAGCGCAGCGACTGTTGTACCGTCGGGCACATTTATTATGCCGTCTTGAGGAATGATGAATTTCTCTTTATGTTCATCATCTGAGTTTTGCAGTACATTTGCATAGACCTGCTGTTCATCTTCTGAGCTGTGCTGTTCATCTTCTGCTATCTGCCGTCTGATCTCTGCACTGCTTTGTCTGTTGTCTTCATGGCTTTCCTTTGGCGTGCTTTCCGTTCTGCTCTGCTGCTCGGGCTCCCGGCTTTCCGTCGGCTTGCTCACAGAGCTTTTCTCTGTATCATCGTCACGCTCCTTGAAATCCTTTCTGCCGATATACACAAGATCGCCTCCGCAAACGGCCGCCAATGTCTCACCCGAAGATACCAGCCTTTCCGCATTCTGCAGAGCATTGCCGTACTCTCCCGTTACATTGCCGTTCATATCAAGCCTGTAAATGCTGCCGTCTCTTAGTGTGTAAAGACAGCCGTGTGTATAAACCGTACCACCGTTAACAGTTAAAAGCTTTTTAAAGCCTGTGCTGTCATTGTATGAGAACACTCCTCCGCCGTTTCCGCAGAATATCCCGTCATTTCTGCTGTAGGGCAATTCCGGAGTATCACAGACAATATGTCTGCCGCTTTCGGCACACAGCACTCCGTCAGACAATACCGCCCTTACTCTGTTATCCTCTGTCAGAAACAGAGCTTTTATACTTTGGGGAGCTTTTATCTCGTCATAGCCTTCCCTGAAGCTGTCATAGACCCTTATTGTTTTATCCTCCCGGCTGTCTTTGATATATACTTTTCCGCCGCTTACAACAGTACAGCCTTTCTGCGGATATACTCCCTCGGCTATAAACATCCGGTCATTTACCGCAAAGGGACGGTATATACTTGCAGAATCACCAAAGGGACAGATAAGATAAAGATCCTTTCCGCAGAATAATACCTCCTGCGCCTGTATTCCTTCGCTCACTCTGCTCATGTTCATTCCGTTTTTATCATAGCCCTCAAGAACAAAACTGTCCGAATCTCCTGTCAGAATATAAAAGCTGCCCATTCCGTCAGCATATATACCTCTGTCATAATAAGTACCGTTTACAGCATTATATAGCGGCGCACAAATCAGTATAAATGCCGATATCATCATAAGCAGGATACTTTTCACTTTCCTTTTCATCAGACCGGCTCCCTTCATTTACGGAGACATTATCCGATATAATTATACAATATACGACATATATTTACATCAATCAAAAGCGTCACATTCTTTGACAATATAATGAAATCGGCTTATATATATAAACCTCACAACATTAAAAAGCCCTAAGAAAATACTTAATGCAAAACAGAGAATAATTACAGCCTTCTTGAAAATAAAATAACGCTGTGCTATAATTACAATGTTCAAAAGGGGTAGAATAATTATTTAACGGCAGGATCTTTTAAACAAGGAGCTAAGCTCCAACAAGCTCGCTTGATCGGAGCGATCGACGCAGTCAACAGACGTCGGGGAGCTTTAGCTCCTGCGGACGTCGGTGGGGGATTTTAACCCGCCGCCGATGAACGTATGGCACCCGCCGCCTATAGAGGGTGTGGGTGTCCGGTGGACACCTCTGCCGAAGACAGAAGCACCGACCGAGCCGGCAGGCGAGACTCGGGGGACATCGACGTTTGTTATAAAACCAAAGAGGGGATATTTTATCATGGAATATTCAATGAACGAAGGAAAAAGAGTAGAAATTGAAGTAGACGGCAAACTTTATAAGAGAAGAGCTATCAAAACTCATTTTGTAAAGCAGGGCGAATCCTACATTGACATTATGAATAAATATGTAGTTCCGGGCTACAGCGAAGGAGATTTTATCTCAATAAGCGAGAAGATAATCGCTCTGTGTCAGAACAGAGTAGTAAAGCGTGAGGATATAAAAATCGGTTTCTGGGCTAAGTTCCTGTCTAAATTTGCTTCACACCCCGATACAGGCGTCGGTGTCGGTGAAACAATAAAAATGCAGTACGCTATCGACAATGTAGGTCTGCCCAAGGTACTCTGGGCCTCCTTCTGCAGTGCTGTTACAAAGCCTTTCGGCAAGAGGGGCGTATTCTATGAGATCGTAGGCGAAGAGGTTTCAGGTCTTGACGGTTTTTATGACCATGTATGGTCGGAATACCGTGATATCGGCATTGAGATGCCTGCAAATCCGAAGGGCGTATGCAATGAGATAAAGGAAAAATGCGGTGTATCATGTATGCTGGTAGACGCAAACGACCTCGGACAGGAGATACTCGGCTTCTCTGACGACCTCAAGGGAATTGAAGCCCACCTGAAGGAATTCATAAAGGACAATCCTGCAGGTCAGGGACAGGAGACTACACCTATCATATTAATGCACCCTGTAGGAAGTGCAGAGGAATAATCAAAAACCCGTTTTTAAAAAACCGCAAAATAACCCCGTCAAGACAATGTGTGTACTTGACGGGGATTTTTCTTTATCATGTTTCAAGCAGATAGTTGCGTATCTTCTGCATACGGGTGTCAAGAGATGCGCTTATCTGAGCGCAGTCTGTCAGTTCTTGTGTAAGCATTTCAAGCTTTTCGGGAGAAATGCTCTTTTTGTATTTCAGCTTATGCTCAAGACTCGCCCAGAAATCCATGGCTATTGTCCGGAGCTGTACCTCTACCTTTACTTCCTTCTTTTCATTTTCAAGAAAGATAGGCACTGAAACAATAAGATGCAGGCTTCTGTATCCGCTGGGCTTGGGGTATTTTATATAATCCTTCTGTCTTATAAGCGTTATATCGTCCTGCTGGAGCAGACAGTTTGCCAGCCTGTATATATCTTCCTCGAATGAGCATATCACCCTTACTCCGGCTATATCGTTTATATTCTCCTCGATAGATTCAAGTGTCTTGGGCAGTTTTTTTCTGATAAGCTTTCTTATAATGCTGTCATAGTCCTTTACCCTGCTCTTTATCGACTCTATCGGGTTGCCGTCATATTTGACCGAAAACTGCTCATTGAGCACCTTGAACTTCGTCTCTATCCGCATGATAGCACAGGTATAATTGGCGAAAAACTGTTCAACGGGGATAATGCTCTCCTGAACAAGATCCAGAAGCTTTTCCTCATTGAAGTTGAGCTGCTGCGTAAATTTTACAAGCTCCATTGCCATTTTGTCGGGAGACTCGGGAAGTCCTCCCTGAAATCTTTCCTCCTGCATTTTTACCTCCTTTTGTCATTTCGGCTCTTATACGCACTCTTATTCTACGGACAGCACCTTATAATCCTTGTCCTCAACAGCTTTTTTAAGCACCTCATCGCTGACCTCTGCCGAAAGCTTTACTACGGCACAGCCCTTTTCATGGCTTGCCTGTGCACTTTCAACGCCCTCAACAGCTTCAAGAGCCTTTTTTACACTTGCCTCACAATGAGGGCACATCATACCTTCGATTCTTATAGTCTTTTCCATTGTGTTTACCTCCGTTGATTCTTTGTTGATGATCAATTCTTCAAGCTCAGAGCCTGAAACCCGTCTTTTCTTCTTTTTGTCATGCCTTGTGTCATAAAGCCTGAACGTATTCAGCCTCAGCGCATTGGTTATTACGAAAACGCTTGAAAGGCTCATTGCCGCCGCACCGAACATAGGGCTCATATTAATTCCCAGAAAAGAATACGCACCTGCCGCAACAGGTATAAGCAGTACATTATAGAACAGCGCCCAGAAAAGATTTTCCCTGATATTCCTGTAGGTCTGAGCTGACAGCCTTATAGCTGCAGCAGCGTCCGTAAGCCTGCTTTTCATGAGCACTGCATCTGCGGCATCTACTGCGACATCTGTTCCTGCGCCTATAGCCATTCCTACATCGGCAGCGGTAAGTGCGGGAGCATCATTTATTCCGTCTCCTATCATTATAACTCTGCCCTTTTCTGACAGCCGCTGAATGACCCTTCCCTTTTCATCAGGCTTTACCCCTGAAATAACCTTATCAACGCCTGCCTGCTTTCCTATGACCCCGGCAGTTACAGCATTATCGCCTGTAAGCATTATAACATATATTCCTCTGTTTTGCATCTCTTTTACAGCATTTGCGGAGTCCTTCTTTATAGTATCGGCTACGGCTATTATGCCGCACATTTTTTTGTCCCTTACAAACAGCATAGGCGTCTTTCCCTCTGCTGAAAGACTGTCAAGCCGTTCTGACAGCTCTTTCGGTATACTGCAAATTCCCGAAATGAAGCTTCTGCTTCCTCCTGCTATCATTTTGCCTTCAAGAACGGCACTTACTCCGCTGCCGCTGTGTTCGGTAAAGTTCTCGGTTTCCTTCGGCTTTATTCCCTTCTCAAGAACAAAGCTGTTTATAGCCGCCGCAAGCGGATGAACGCTTTTGAATTCAAGCGCCGCTGCTGTTTCAAGCAGTTCCGTCTGCTGTATTCCTTCTGCTGCAATAATATCGGTAACAACAGGCTTGCCCATTGTTATTGTTCCTGTTTTGTCAAGGACAACTATATCAGCCCTGCCTGTTTCCTGCAGCGCCTGAGCGGTTTTGAAAAGTATGCCGTTTTTTGCCCCGACACCGTTTCCTACCATAATAGCAACAGGTGTCGCAAGTCCGAGCGCACACGGACATGAAACGACAAGCACACATATTCCCTTTGCAAGTGCTGTTCCTATCGCTGCGCCGCATATAAGCCATATAGCCGTAACAATAACAGCAAGCGCAAGCACAGCAGGCACAAATACAAGGGATATTCTGTCGGCAAGCTTTGCAGCAGGAGCTTTTGTAGCTGCCGCATCGCTTACCATTGATATTATCTCCGAAAGCGTTGTATCCTCTCCGACTCTTTCCGCACGGCATTTCAGATAGCCCGAAAGATTTATCGAAGCCGATGTAACTGTACTGCCCGCCGTTTTGTCAACGGGAATGCTCTCTCCCGTAAGCGCAGATTCATCAACGGCACTGCTGCCCTCTATGACAACTCCGTCAACAGGTATGCTGTCTCCTGCCCTTACTGCGAATATATCTCCCCTTCTTACATCTTCAAGAGGTACTTCAACCTCCCTGCCGTCCCTGATAATTACCGCTGTCTTGGGTGCAAGGCTCATGAGTCCCCTGAGCGCACTTGTTGTCTTTCCCTTTGAATAAGCCTCCAGCGTTTTGCCGACTGTGATAAGAGTGAGTATCATAGCCGCCGACTCAAAGTACAGTTCATGCATAAGACTCATTGCATATTCATTTCTGCCCTCCATAACTGCAGAGGTCATTACAAACAGCACCGCTGTACTGTACACAAACGATACACCCGAGCCCATTGCAATAAGTGTATCCATATTCGGAGAAAGATGAAAAAGGCTTCTTGCTCCGCTGATAAAAAATTTCTGATTTATCACCATTATTATACCCGAAAGCAGGAGCTGTATAAGTCCCAAAGCCACACAATTTTCCTTTAAAAACTCCGGCAGAGGAAAACCGAACATATTAACGCCCATTGAAAAGTACATCAGCACAAGAAGAAATGCAGCAGACGCAAACAGCCTTTTTTTGAGCTTAGGCGTTTCTTTGTCGCTCAGTGCATCATCATCTGCGGATATACCGGTACTTCTGCCCTTTTCCTTGAGGGAGGCTCCGTAGCCTGCATTTTCGACAGCCCGTATAACAGCCTGTTCGTCCGCACTGCCCTCAACACCCATTGAATTTGTAAGAAGGCTTACAGAGCAGGCCGTTACTCCGTCAACGGCTGATACAGCCTTTTCGACCCTTGCCTGACAGGCGGCGCAGCTCATGCCCGTAATATTATACTGTTTCATTAAAGCGGTATCACTTCCTTCTGATACTATACTCCCATTAAAAGCAGACAAGGTCTGCTTTTAATAGCAGTATGATATACAATTGCTCCGGTTTCTTTCTGCTTATGAATTGCGGACACAGCAGATCTGCCGTGTCCGCATGAGCTTTTTAAATTTTATCAAGCCTGCTTTGAAGCCTCGCTCCTCTGAGATGTCTCACTCATTCCGGAAGTCTCGCTCTTCTGCGGAACTTCACTATTCCCGGAAACCTCTGTCTGCTCTGATACTGCCTGAGATGACTCCTCCGTATCCGTGCCTGACTCCTCATAGGTAATAGCGGATGACTCCTCAGGCTCGGATTCCTCAATGCTGTTTATAGCATTTTCATCATATTCGATCTTATATGTCTCGGTAAGCTTTTTGTATGTCTCCTCATAGCTCGACTTGCGAAGGAGAGTGTCCACGGATATTTTCCACTCAGGCTCGTTATCGCCTATATAATACATCAGATGATATCCGAACTTGGTATGAACAATGCCGTTGTCACCGGGCTTTCTCTCACCGTAAAAGAGCCAGGTGTCGAACTCCGTTACCATTTCGCCTTCCTTGACGTCCTTATAAAGACCTCCGTTCTCCTTAGATCCTGTATCATCGCTGAACTGCTTTGCAAGCTCTGCAAATGATTCCTCCGTCTTTTCTCCGGATTTCCACTTATCATATACCTCCTGTGCCTTTTGGAGTGTTTTCTGCTCGCTCTCTTCAGTTCCTCCGTATGACTTCGGAGTAAAGAGTATATGCCTTACATCTCTGCCGACTGTCTCGTCACGGTAGGCAGGCTTTATCAGAACAAGTGCGGTATAGGAATTGGTGTTCTCTATTACGGTTGTATCAAGCGGCTTTCTTGCAAGGTCAAATATCCATTTTCCTGCAACAGATGTCACTTCATAGGCATACTTTTTATAGTATGTGTTTTCTACCGCAGTCTCTATAGCCGCCTTGACTTCGTCACCGGTCATTTCGCTCTCTGACGCAGCCGTTACGATCTGCGGATTCTGCGTAAGATACTTCTTTACATAAGCCTTGAATTCCTTTTCTGTCGTACATTTTGCAAGATCTTCCGCATAAGCCTTTGCCTTATCCTTGGCATCTTTTTCTGCCGCACTGTCCTCAGAGGTCTCTGCCCCTGTAGAGAAGCTGAAATTATATCTCAGAAAGTCTGCATACTGATAGCTTGTCTTATTCTCCTCATAAGCCTTTTCGTATTCTTCATCGGTATACTTGAATCCGTCATACACTTTATTGTAATATTTAGAAGCAAGGGCTGTCAGCTCAAGATATTCCTTTATGTCATTTTCCGTAAGACCTTTTCCGAAATTCTCGGCAATATAGTCCTCATAGCTCTTATCTGCCGTTTTCGCAGCCTCACGGATAGACTCAAGAGTCTTTTCTACAGTTTCATCGTCCTCGGCTTCAAGAACAACGCCGTCTGCCTTCGCCGCCTCACAAAGCACAAGCACCTGTGTAAGATAGGTCTTTGTTTCGTCCATGAATACATCAAACCAGGTGGTACCCTGCTCCTCATTATAGAACTGCTCTTTCAGGCTCTTTGTAACATCAAGCCCCTGATATGCGGCATAGTCTCTGCGGTTATTATAGTAGCTGTTAAAAAGGAAGGAGGCTATTGCAACGGGTATCTGATAGTTGTCTGATTTTACGGCAATACTTCCACCGAGGTCTGTCGTCTGTGAGGTTTCTCCCGAATTGAGAGCACCCGACTCCGAAGGTGCTGCGCTCTGAGTATTGTCTGTTTCTTTATTGAACGCTCCACAGCCCGACATGACTGTTGAGACCGCAAGTGCTCCTGCTATGATCATTATGGAAATTTTCTTCGTAATTCTGTTTAGTCCTGACATTTTTAACATCTCCCTGTTTACGAATTTTTGTTTAAAAAAGTCCATTGTTTATGATACCAAAAAAAATCAGATTTAACAATACTTATGAGAAAAAATTTTTGCCTTGTCATACAAAACGGTCAATTTGTCATGCAATTAATTTAAGGTATTGACGATTAAGGCCGGGAATTATAAAATATGTATATAAGACCTGTCCGATAGAAGAAAAAGCTATAACAAACGTCGGCAGGAGCTAAAGCTCCCCGACGTCTGTTGACTACGTCGCTCGCTCCGATCAAGCGAGCTTGTTGGAGCTTAGCTCCTTGTTTAATGGAGATACTGCAATGAACAAGATAATTTCAATAAGACAATTCGTCTGCGGTGAGGAAGTTTTCAATTTCTCGGATCTTTTTATAAACTCCGATTCCGGAGAACAGACCTTGCCGGTAAATGTTCTCATGCTTGAACACCGCAAACTTGGCACAATACTTATTAATACAGGCTGCACCGGACTGCTTAAGAAGAAACTCCCTCAGTTTATAAGCTATAAACAGAAGCATAAGCTCAGATTTGAGGATCCCGACAGCATTACTGAGCAGCTCGACAAAGAAAATATAGACCCTCTTGTCGTAAAGAAGGTAATACTTACCCACTGCAGCCCTGAGTGCTGCGGCGCTTTGCCGCTCATGCCGAAGTATGAGCTTATTTCAAGCGCACAGGTGCTTTGTCTGATAAAAACAAGGGATACCGATGAAGATATGATGAAAAGTACCCTGCCCGATGACTCGATACCCATTAAAGCGGCAGGTATTTTCAACGGACAGACCTTTCTTAATAATTATTTTAAATGGGTATACGACATTTCAGGAGACGGCTCTGTGCTCGGCTTTGACCTGAAAGGACACAGCAGAGCCATGCTCGGACTTTATTTTACCGAAAGCAGGCTGCTTTATGCGGCAGATGCCGCTGTAGATGAGCGTGTTCTGGACGAAGGGCTTGTTCCTTCGGATAAACTGCTCTCATTGCAGTCCGACGCTGACGATTATCTCGTCACGCTGTCGACGCTCCGCAGACTTCACAGAGAAAATCCTGATGTCACCATACGCTTTCTGCATTCACGCTCATTTCCCGAAATAGTCAAAGGATAAGGGAACCACCGAACAAATCACACCTTAAACAAGGAGCAAAGCTCCAACAAGCTCGCTTGATTGGAGCGAGCGACGCCGTCAACAGACGTCGGGGAGCTTTAGCTCCT
>CACXGH010000242.1 GCA_902767175.1 uncultured Ruminococcus sp. | reverse complement strand
GGGACACACGGGGTTAGCTCGCTTATGCTTAGTACATCAGTACTATCGAACGAGAACCAAACTCGCCTGAGGTCAGGGGAAGCCCCCACCTCTATAGGTGGGGGAGGATGTCACAGTAAAATATTAATATAAAATAAAGATAAAGCAGGTGACAAGAATGATGGTCTGGAATCCGTGGCACGGATGCAGAAAGAAAAGCGAGGGCTGCCTTAACTGCTATATGTTCAGGCGTGATGAACAGTTCGGCAGAGACAGCACAATAATTAAGCAGACAGGTGAGTTTAATCTTCCTCTGATAAAAAGCAAACGCGGCGGATATAAGATCAATTGTCTTGACAATCCTGTATATGTATGCATGACATCTGACTTTTTTATCGAAGAGGCTGATAAATGGCGTGACTATATATGGAGTATTATCAGATACAGAAAAGACCTTGAATTCAAGATAATCACCAAAAGAATAGAGCGCTTTTATGACTGTATTCCTGAGGATTGGGGGAGCGGTTACCATAATGTAACAATAATCAGTACCTGTGAAAACCAGATAAGAGCCGACGAAAGACTGCCTGTTCTGCTTGAAATTCCTGCCGTCCAAAAGGAAATAATACACGAGCCTATGCTTGAAAGGATAGATACGGAGAAGTATCTTTCAGGAGGAAAAATAGAGTGTGTGACCTGCGGAGGAGAATCAGGCGACAATGCACGGGTCTGTGACTATTCATGGATACTTGATATGAGGGAGCAGTGTGTAAGAAATAATGTTTCGTTTGTTTTCAAGCAGACAGGAGCACATTTCAGAATGGACGGAAAGGAATACCATATTGCCCGTGAATATCAGATGAGACAAGCTAAAAAGGCGGATATAGATTTTCAGAGAGCAATAGAGAATGACAGTATCGGTGAAACATACAGCGGAATACTGATGCAGCTTTCAAAGTCGAAATTCAGGGGGCATTTCACTCTGCCGTTTGATATGAGAAAATACTGCAGGGAAAAGGGTCTTGATACAGTAAAGACTCATGCCTTTGATTTTATCAGGGAAAGACTTGCACCTGCCGTAATAGATAATGACGGAAAGCAGACTCCGATGCACGGACACCCTGTATTTATAGCACAGCACGCAACAGCGACCTGCTGCAGAGATTGTCTGCAAAAATGGCACTATATACCCAAAGGACGAAAGCTTACTGAAAGTGAGATTATTTATGTCGTTGGTCTTATTATGGAATGGATAAAGAAAGACCTTGAAAAATACAATAAAGATAATCAGTAATTTTCTGTAAACAATGTGTAGTTTTACTTGCAGAGAATAAACATTGCTAAGGAAGGGCTGATTATAGCAAGCAATTTTTGTGCAGGCAAGACAGCGGAAAAATGGCAGTCAAGACAGGAGCCGAGCCATAATACTAATATCAAATAGACCTGACGACAAGCTTGGCGCCCATTCTATCTGATATTAGTATAAGGCGTGATTTATTCAGCGGTTCCCAATAGATATTTAATACAAAAACCCCCGGGATTCAGTTCACTGACCGAATACCGGGGGTGATTATTCAGAATAATTATCAGTCTACAAGCTCAGGGTCGTAGCTTTCTTTCCACGGCAGACCGAATTTATTCAGTGCGTCCATGAAAGGATCGGGATCAAATTCCTCAATGTTATGAACACCGGGTTTGTTCCATTTGCCTGTAAGCAGCATTGCGGCGCCTATCATTGCAGGTACGCCTGTTGTATAGGAAACAGCCTGTGAGCCGACTTCCTTATAGCATTCCTCATGGTCACAGACATTATAGAGATAGTATTTCTTCTCCTTGCCGTCCTTCTTGCCTATAAAGATACAGCCGATGTTTGTCTTGCCTTTAGTTCTCGGACCGAGAGAAGCAGGGTCGGGAAGAACAGCCTTCAGGAACTGCAGCGGTACTATCTGCTTGCCCTCAAACTCGATAGGCTCTATAGACGTCATACCGACATTTTCAAGACACTTGAGGTGAGTGAGATAGCTCTGACCGAATGTCATAAAGAATCTTATGCGTTTGATGCCCTTGATGTTGAGCGCAAGAGACTCAAGCTCTTCATGATGAAGGAGGTACATATCCTTTTCGCCGATTTCTGGGAAGTTATATACTCTCTTTATCTCCATAGGCTCTGTCTCTACCCATTTGCCGTCCTCAATATAGCTTCCCTTAGCTGATACCTCACGAATATTGATCTCAGGGTTGAAGTTTGTAGCAAAGGGATAGCCATGATCTCCTGCATTGCAGTCGAGAATATCTATATAGTTTATTTCGTCAAATTCATGCTTCATTGCATAAGCACTGAATACGCCTGTTACACCGGGATCAAAACCGCTTCCGAGAAGGGCTGTTATACCTGCCTGCTCAAAACGCTCCCTATATGCCCACTGCCATTTATATTCAAATTTTGCAGTATCGAGAGGCTCATAGTTCGCAGTATCTACATAATTGACTTTTGCAGCCAGACAAGCGTCCATTATTGTAAGATCCTGATAGGGAAGAGCAAGATTTATTACAACATCAGGCTTAAAGCTGTTTATCAGAGCGATAAGCTCATCAACATTGTCAGCATTTACCTGAGCGGTAGATATTTTTGTTTTTCCTCCGTCAAGCTTTGCTTTTAAAGCATCACACTTGGACTTTGTACGGCTTGCTATGCAGATCTCCTCAAAGACATCAGAATTCTGACAGCACTTGTGTATGCAGACACTTGCAACTCCGCCTGCACCGATTATCAACGCTTTACCCATTTTTCATTCCTCCGTATTTTTATTTAAGGGATTTATTCATTCTCCATGAGCTGTTTTGTAACATAGGTAGGCAGAGCGAATGCACCCTTATGAAGTCTTGTATTGTAATAATTTGTATCTATCGAAAGCCTGTTCCATCTGCCTTCATCAAGGTCGTTTGTCGGGTGGAATTTCTTGGAAGCAAAACCGAAAAGCCAATGTCCCGATGGATAAGTAGGTATGTGAGCCTGATAGACCTTGCAGAAGGGGAAGAACTGCAGTATCTTTTTATGCGCCTGTTTCATAGCCTTTGAATAGCCCGGATAGAAGGGGCTTTCGTGCTGATTGACGAGAATGCCGTTTTCTGTAAGAGCCTTGAAGCAGTTGCCGTAGAATTCTGCAGTAAACAGACCCTCACCCGGCCCGAAAGGATCGGTAGAATCGACTATAATAAGATCGTATTCATTTTCAACTTTTCTTACAAATCGAAGTCCGTCTTCAATATGGATATGTACTCTCGGGTCATCAAGCTTTGATGCGACAGTCGGCAGAAATTCCTTGCAGGCATCAACTACCATTCTGTCTATCTCAACCATATCAATTTTTTCAACGGTTTTATACTTTACAAGCTCTCTAACGGTTCCGCCGTCACCTGCACCGATAACGAGAATTGTCTTTATATCGGGATTAACAGCCATGGGAACATGGGTTATCATTTCATGATAGATGAATTCGTCTTTCTGTGTGAGCATAACTCTGTCATCTAAAACCAGAACATCACCGAATTCGGGAGTGCTGAATATTTCTATTCTCTGAAATTCGGATTGAGCGGAGTATTTCTGTTTATCACACCTTATCGAAAACCTGACATTATTTGTCTGCTCTTCGGTATACCACATTTCCATTCTATCGACCTCCTTCAGTTCAGATGAAATTATATATGATCAGTTTTTATGTGCTTTGGCAAGAAAAGGGAAACGTCAATATCTCTATGACATCACCGTGCATAGATACCGTTATTAAACAAGGAGCAAAGCTCCAACAAGCTCGCTTGATTGGAGCGAGCGACGCCGTCAACAGACGTCGGGGAGCTTTAGCTCCT
>CACXGH010000241.1 GCA_902767175.1 uncultured Ruminococcus sp. | reverse complement strand
GCGTCGGTGGGGGATTTTAACCCGCCACCGACGGACGTATGGCACCCGCCGCCTTTAGAGGCGGGGGACATCGACGCTTGTTATAAAAAATTCAGTAATATTCCTAATATATCTCTTATTTGTCACATATTTTTATGTAAAAATATTGTTTTTCTTTCAAATTAATGATATTATATAAATAATAACATAAACATTGAAAGGACGTGTTTGATTTGAACATTTTTAAGAAGGGTATCTGTGTTGCCATGACACTTGCTATGGCTAATGCTATTGCTATGACAGCTTACATACCTGCCAATGCGGCAGCAACACAGGAGCAGACAGTAAGTATCAGTGTATCTGAAACTGCTACTAACCCCACAAAAGTTACACTGAACAAGACCTCAGCTACTTTGACTGTCGGAAAAACCATGACGCTTAAGGCAACCCTCTCTCCCAAAAAAGCCACCTCAAAGCTCACATGGACAAGCAGCAACAAAAAGATCGCTACTGTTGATTCCTCCGGAAAGGTCAAGGGAGTAAAAGCAGGCACAGCAACTATCACGGTCAAAACCGCTAACGGAAAAAAAGCAACCTGCAAGGTTACCGTAATTACTCAGAAGCAGGCATATATCAACGAGGTTATAAGACTTGTCAATGCAGAGAGAACTAAAAGAGGACTCAGCAAGCTGACAACTACAACCGCACTCGGTAAGGCTGCAAACAAGAGAGCTACTGAAACACATACCAAGTTCTCACATACCCGTCCTAACGGAAAGCAGTGGGATTCCATTTTCAAGGAATATAATATTTCTCACGGCGCAGCAGCTGAAAATATTGCCGCCGGATATGCTACTCCTAAGGCTGTTGTTGACAGTTGGATGAATTCCTCGGGACACAGAAGCAATATTCTGAACAAAAACTTCAAGAAAATCGGTGTAGGCTATGCCGTATATAATGACGGTTACGGATCCTATTGGACACAGTTGTTTATTTGATAAAAACTCCGGGCTGATCTTCAGTCCGGAGTTTTTTTACTATGACCAAATCTATACTATATTTATTACAAGTCATACTGCAATTAAAAGTAGACCTTGTCTACTTTTAATTAGAGTTTAGTATCATCTGTAATCTCACAAAAAAGTATTTTTAAAACAATTCATCTGCAAAAAGCTCACGTTTTTCTTACCGGAGTCAATACCGTATCATTATGACTGTTATGATATCATTTTGACAGTATTTTATCCTTGAATTTTTTCCGATATTATATTATTATATAGGGTAAGATATTATATTGACGTAATTGGGGGTTTTACCTTGGAATTTATAAAAAAGTTAACCAAGAGAAAATACTTTTTTGTTGTCCTTTCCTTTATACTGATATTGGTATTTTGCTTTGCACTTCATTTCACTATAGAAAACGATAAAAAAAGCTCTCGGCCGCTTGATGATATGCCAAGAGCACAGGCTAAGGTTGTCAACTCACCCGATATGTATACAATAGAAGAAAACGGTGAATCCAAGGTTGTGTACGCCAACATTCAGATACAGGTAACTATAAATGAAAATGAAACTTATACCTGCCCCCTGTTCGGACAGGTCTTAAAAAGTGAGGCAGGCGAGCTTGACTATGGAAAATACATAAAGGTCAAATACAGCGAGGACGATCATTCGACATTTTATTTTGCGAACGACCCCAAGGGACAGCAGAGAGTTTTCCTCTATGTTCTCTATTCCCTGCTTATTATAGGCTCTATCGGCGGAATGATTTATTCCTCAAAAGCGGCTGCCGCAAAGACTCATAAAGAAGTAATGGAAGAGAATATCAGACGAGTCATGGAGCAGAATGAAGTTAACGGCGGCTTTGACAATTCATCTGACGGTGTTGATGTATTTGACAGAGGTATAGATTACAATTCTATGTATCAGCAGGATCAGATACTGAACGATGCTTCATATAGTGCCGACAGCACATATTCAGGCTACGGCTCCGGACAGCCTCAGTATGATCCCAACGCTCCCTTTACAGGATATGAATCTGACGTGAATGAGAACACAGACATGAGATCTCCCGGTGCTCCGGCAGACTCACCTTACGGCAATTCTCAGACCGATACAAGATCACCGTCAGCGCCCTTTGGCTCTCCGTATACTAACCAACAGACATACTCAGGTTACGGTGCCCCTGACGGCTCTATGGACACTCCCTATGACCCGAATGCTCCGTATTCAGGCTACGGCGCTCCTGATGCTTCTATGGACGCCCCCTTCGACCCGAACGCTCCGTATTCAGGTTATGGTGCTCCAAACGCTTCTATGGGTGCTCCCTTCGACCCGAACGCTCCGTATTCGGGTTATGGTGCTCCAAACGCTTCTATGGGCGCTCCATTTGACCCTAATGCTCCCTACTCAGGCTACGGTGCCCCCAATGCTTCAATGGACGCTCCCTTCGACCCGAATGCACCGTATAAAGGCTACTAATTTAACTGAGGATAAAAGGATGAAAAAAATCAATAAAACCGCATTATTTCTCGTGTCCGTTCTTGCGGTTTCTTTAATAGCAGGCGGATGCACAGGCAAAACAAACAGCAGCAAAATATTTGATGTCTCACAAAGCCCGGACATAACAAGCGCTCCCGTATCAGAGACAACATCGGTCAGCCGTGCCGAAAGTAATGAGCAGTCATCAGAAGACGAAGCTTCTTCGCATGAAACCTCTATACAGGATTCTTCTTCTTCTGATGCTGAGCCTTCTTCAATAGACTGCATGGCCACAATAACCGCTATTGATATTAACAGTACAACAGGACTGCGTACGGTATCAGTCAGTTACCGGATCGACGGCGAAGAGTACAGCAGTTCTATACAAGGATATTTCAGCAGCATCTACAGAGGCGGAGACACCATAATGATAACCTGCAGCCGGAATGATTATACAAAAATTCTGACAACTTCTATGCAGACTGAGGAGTCAGAACCGGGTCCGGCTGAAAGCTCGTCAGACAACTCCGCAGGTGAGCCGTCCGCACCGGAATCCTCTGAAGAAAGCTCTCATAATGATGAAAGCAGCAACCAGACGGATAAGAAGAAAAACATAATGAAAACCGAATATAAATTTTTCTATCCGAGGCTGACAGATCAGGAAAAGGATGACTTTGCGGAATTATACACTGCTGCAGCGGCATTTGAAAAAAAAGCGGAGTTTACAAAGCCTATCCCATCTTTTGAGCTTGAAAGGCTTATGTGGCTGCTGAATTATGACTGCCCGGAACTTATCCATGTAACGGGTGACTATATGCCTGAATATGACAGTGAAGGCAATATAAGCGGAGTAGGACTTTATTATAATATGGACAACTCCGAATATAAGGAATGCTTTAATAAAATAGAAGAATATATAACGGAGCTGAAAAGCGAAGTCATTGGTCTGAGTGATCTCGAGAAGGAAAAATATGTATTTGATAAGCTGTTTACTGAGACGGTTTTCAACGAGCAGACTAAAATGGCAGGATCGGTTTACGGAGTACTGATAGAGCATGAAGGCAGATGTGAGGGTATCAGCAAGTCCTTCGCATGGTGCATGAATGAGCTTGGAATAGAATGCATTACATTGGCAGGTCAGCCGCTGTGGGATAATAATGCAATGTATTCAAGCCATTCATGGAACATAATCAAGCTTGACGGTGAATATTATCATGTAGACCTTGCTGCAGACAATCTGAAAAGCTATCCGTCACAGTTTGTTCTTCCGCTGTACAGTTTTTTCAATGAATGTGACAGCGTGATATATAAAACAAGAACTGTATATGATGTTTTTTTAGACCTTGGTGTGCCTGAATGCAGCTCCGAAAAGCTCAACTATCATATTATGAACGGTCTTTTTATACCGGCAGAACAGGACACTGAGACAGTCTGCAGGGAAATACTCGAAAAAAAATATTCAGACGGTGTTTCAAATACCCTGTCTTTACGGTTTGAAAATGAGGAAGCATATAATAGCTTTATTACAAATTGGGAAGAATGGCTGAATGAATTCCTTGAAGAAAAGGGATATAGCTGCAGTCATGAATTCTTCTGCAATAATGTAGGTCTTACAGCAATAATACATACCGTACCGCAGTAGAGGAGGGAAGCCTTTATGAAAAAGCTGTCAATCGACAGAATAGGCACACGGAGCAGTGTCGTACTTCTCATAGTAGGCATAGCCTGTCTTGCCTTTGGCATTTACCTGCAGGTAAGGACAAACAACCTGCCGGGTGATGCTATTGAATGCACAGCTACTATAACCGCCTTTAAGAACGACCCTGATTCATCTATGCAGACAACATATACTCTTGTAAGCTATGAGGTAAACGGAACAACATATACAGATATTCCTCTCGGGCAGTATGAAGGCTCATGGAGAGTCGGTGATACCGTTGAAATATGCTGCAATAAAGACGACCACAAACATATATGGACAAGAACCATGCAGTACAGAGGTATCTTCTATATTCTGTTCTCTGCTTCTTTCCTGCTTGTAGCCATATATAAGCTGCTGCAGTTCAGAATGCTGAAAAAGAAAAATGAGACCGACATGGATATCAGCGGACAGGAAAAATTCAAGCTTTCCTCCGGCTTTATTCCCTTAGCATCCGGTTTGCCGCTGACCGTAACGGGTATAATGTATTGGATAATGGAACATTCCGTACTCGGAATAATAATATTTTTCTTGGGCGTTACTGCAGTGCTGACAGGAATTATATCAATAATAGATTTTATCAGGTATAAGCTTTCGCAAAATGCAAATAACAATTCTGATGAAAACGAATGACTTTCCGCAGAAAAGCATTTTTATGTTTTTCTGCGGAATTTTTGTTCTTTCTGTAAGATATAATGTTTTACTTTTGTGCTTTTTTATGGTATACTGTCAGTGTATAGCACAGCGCTTTTTAAAGCGCATCAGATATTCTATGACTTATAATTATCTTATTTCTGCATTGGAAGTGTTGTTGTTTGAATAGCGTTAAAGTATCTCCATGCCGGCTTTCGGGTACGGTTTCCGTACCTCCTTCAAAAAGCGCAGCTCATCGTGCAATTATTTGTGCTGCCCTTGCAAAAGGAAAAAGCATAATCAGACCTGTTGACTTGTCAAATGATATTTCTGCTACGATCAGCTGCATGAAACAATTAGGTGCAAGTATCAGTATTGATGGCAACACTCTGACCGTTGACGGTTCAGATATTTTTAATTACGAAAGTGCCTCTCTCGACTGCGGTGAAAGCGGCTCTACCCTCAGATTTCTCATTCCTGTTGCCGCAGCAGGCGGCAGGCAGACCTGCTTTACAGGTCACGGCAGACTGCCGCAGCGACCTATCGGAGTATATACCGATTGTCTGCCGGAGCATGGAACGGAATGTATTACCTCTCAGGGGCTGCCGCTTACAATAAGAGGACAGCTGACAAGCGGTGTTTTTTACATACCCGGAGATATAAGCTCTCAGTTTATTACAGGACTTCTTCTTGCCCTTCCGCTTTTAGAGGGTGACAGCGAAATACGACTCACCTCACCTGCACAGTCTGTAGGTTATATTGATATGACGGCCGATACAATGAAAGCCTTTGGTGTTGAAATCCAAAAAACGGAAAACGGCTGGTTTATAAAAGGCGGTCAGAAATACAAGCCGCACAGCTTTACAGTAGAAGGTGATTGGTCTCAGGCGGCATTTTTCATGACAGCAGCGGCGCTTGGAGGGGAAATAACCATTGATAACCTCAACCCCTGCTCAACACAGGGAGATAAGGAATGTATGGAGATATACTCCCGTTTCGGAGCTGAGGTAACAACAGATACAAACGGAAGAATCACTGTAAAGTGCAAGGACTTGCACGGTATTGAGATAAACGCAGAGAACATTCCCGACATGGTGCCTGCACTCAGCGTTACAGCGGCACTTTGCAAAGGTACGACCGTAATAAAGGGAGCGTCAAGACTGCGGATAAAAGAATGTGACCGTCTCGTCGCAATGACAGACGGACTTTCCAGACTTGGGGCAGATATAACCGAAACAGAGGACGGACTGATAATAAACGGTGTAGGGTCTCTGCATGGTGCAAAGGTTGAAGGATATAATGACCACAGGATAGTAATGTCGTTAGCAGTTGCGTCTGTAAGGTGCAGCGGTGACATTATCATATCCGATATGGAAAGTATAAATAAATCATATCCTTCGTTTTTTGAGGATATTAAGACGCTTGGAGGCAAAACAGATGTCATCATGGGGTAACGGAATAAAGATCTCCGTATTCGGAGAAAGCCACGGAACAGGCATAGGCGTTGTAATAGACGGTCTGCCCTCCGGAGAAAAAATAGACAATGAGGAGCTTCTCCTGCAGATGGGAAGGCGTGCTCCGGGAAAAGATAAAGCCGCAACTCCGAGACTTGAGGGAGATTTTCCCGAAATACTCTCAGGTATGCTGAACGGAACGACAACGGGTGCTCCGCTTTGTGCAGTCATCAGAAACACAAACACCCGTTCTCAGGATTACGGCAATATCCTCACCTGTCCCCGGCCCGCTCATGCTGATCTGACCGGATATATACGCTACAGCGGCTTTAACGATATCCGAGGAGGAGGACATTTCTCCGGCAGACTTACAGCTCCTATAGTATTTGCAGGAGCCGTATGCAGGCAGATACTCAGCCGCAGAGGAATAAACATAGCGGCTCATATCTCCTCAATAGGAGATATTGAAGATAAACGCTTTGACGGAACAGATATTCCGACCGAACTGACTGACAGGCTGTCAAAGGCTGTTTTCGGGCTTATTGACACAAAAATGGAAGAACCGATGAGAGCGTTGATAGAGGAATGCAGAATGTCTCAGGACAGTATAGGCGGAACGGTGGAATGTGCTGTAACAGGTATGCCTGCCGGTGCAGGATCCCCTATGTTTGACGGAATTGAGAATGTCATTTCATCTATCGTCTTTGGAATTCCTGCCGTAAAGGGAATAGAATTCGGCTCCGGGTTTGAAGGCTCCCGACTCAGGGGCAGTCAGAATAATGACGAGTTCTACTATGACGGCGATACGGTTAAGACAAGAACCAACAATCACGGAGGCATACTCGGAGGAATAAGCACAGGAATGCCTATTATATTCCGGACAGCAATAAAACCCACTCCGTCTATTTCAAGACAGCAGAACACGGTGGATATAAATGAGAAAAAGGACACCGTTCTGGAGATACACGGCAGGCATGACCCCTGTATTGTTGTAAGAGCTGTACCCGTAATTGAATCGGCGGCAGCTATAGCCGTAATAAATATACTGAAGGAGGTAAACAAGCTTTGAATCTTAAAGAAATAAGAGCCGAAATAGACGAAGCCGACACGCAGCTTATCGAGGCATTCACAAAGAGAATGGACTGTTCAAAAAGAGTCGCCGAATATAAGCTTGCTAACGGTATACCTGTCTTTGACCCTGCAAGAGAGCAGCAGGTAATGGATAAAGCAGCAGAAAAGGCAGGAGAATACGGATCAAGTGCAAGACAGCTTTATGCAAATATTATGGAACTTAGCCGTGCATTACAGCACGATATGCTCGGCAGCGGAGAGGCACTTAACAGTGCAGTGCTCTGTGCGAAGGATACTATCCCCTTTGACGATAAAACAACTATGATAGCGTGCTTCGGTATTCCCGGCTCATACGCACACAGAGCCGAAAGAACTCTCTTTCCCGGAACAATACCGACCTTCTGTTCATCGTTCCATGATGTATTCGCAGCCCTTCGCAACGGAAACGCTGATTTCGGAATAGTGCCTATAGAAAACAGCTCTGCAGGCTCAGTCACTGATGTGTATGACCTTATGCTGAAATACCGCTTCTATATTGCTGCGGCTATAGACATTCCGATAGACCATTGCCTCGCTGCGGTAAAAGGCACATCTGCCGAAAGCATACGCACAGTCTACTCTCATCAGCAGGCTCTCGCTCAATGCTCGGACTATATCCGTTCAAGGAATATGGAAAAGCATGAGTATATAAGCACGGCAGCCGCAGCAGAAATGGTATCACAGAGCAATGACAGCAGCATCGCAGCTATATGTTCGGAGGAGGCTGCGGAGGAATACGGACTTGAAATACTGCTCAGAGGCTTTCAGAATAATCCTGCAAATACTACACGCTTCATTGTTATTTCCAAGGAGCTGTATATTGATGAAACAGCCGATAAAATAAGCCTTTGCTTCTCTCTTCCCCACAGAACAGGCTCACTGCACAATATTTTATGCCGCTTTGCCGCCGACGGGCTGAATCTCACAAAAATAGAATCACGCCCCAAGACAGGAACATCGTTTGAGTACCTGTTTTATCTCGACTTCAGCGGCAATATCAAAGAAAAAAGAACTCTCGCTCTTATGAGAGCTTTATCCGATGAGCTGACTGATTTTTCCTTCCTCGGCAACTATTCTGAAAGGTAATTATATAAGGTAATTATATATTGTTAAATATGCTCAAAAACGTCGTTCAGGTTTATACATATTTTTTGATTTGTCGCTTGTAAATAAAAAAATCGGGGAGTATAATTTATCTGTAAAGCAGGTGTAGGAAGGCTCAGGCTCCCCTCGGTCCTTATCTATACCTATGTTTTTGTAAGGGGGTGTTTTATCCTTGGAAGATATGATTGCCAAAATTGTCGAAATGGACAAAAAGGCTCGTGATATGACGGCTGAGGCTCAGAGAAACAAGCTTGATTATGAAAATCAGGTCATTGCAAAGCGTGAAAGCATAAAAAATGACTTTCTCGAAAGAGCAAAAAAAAGAATAGCAATAAATCAGGAGTCTGCGCAGAAAAAGGCTGACGCATCCTTAAAGCTGATCGAAGAGCGTGACAGCGCTGTTATCAGACGGCTTGACAGTGTCTATGAGACAAACTGTGACAAATGGGTAGACGAAATAGTCGCCCGTGTCATAGACGGATAGACACGCATGAAAGGAGCTGAGAAACAAAATGTCTTCAAAAGCCTGTAATGCAGTCCTCGCAAAATCCCGTGCCATGTACGGAAAGTGCCTTAAGGATCAGGATTACAAGCAGCTCGTTGAGTGCCGTACAGTACCCGAGGTAGCTTCATACCTTAAGACCCGTACCTGTTATTCAAAAGCGCTTACGGGACTTGTAGAGACTGATATCCACAGAGGACAGTTAGAGCCGCTGCTCAGGCAGGATATTTATCTTGATATCTTTGCTTTGTCAAGGTACACGACCGACAACGCACTTGCCGTTTCGGACTTTGTCACCTCAAAGCTCGATATCGAACAGATAGTACGGTGCCTGATGATGCTCAACATCGGAAAACCGGAGGAATATGCATTATCAATGCCGCTGTCGCTCGACCATTTTACTGCGGTAAGCTTTAAAAAATTGGCGGCGGCAAGATCGTATGACGATCTGTTAAGTGCGCTGCAGCACACAAAATACTACCAGGTGATGAGTTCATTCCGTCCTAAAGAGGGCGAAGAACTTAAAATTGCCGAAATAGAGATTGCTCTTAACAATAAAAACTACAGCATGGCAATGGAAGCGATCTCAAAGCTGAAAAACAAGACCGAACAGAAGGAACTGAGAGATCTGTTCCATTCAGTGTTCGATTTTGAAAACCTGGAACGCATACTGCGTCTGAAAAAATATCACCGCTTTACGGCAGAAACAGTAAAATCAATGCTTATCCCATACGGCAAGCTGTCAAAGAAAACCATTGATGAATTCTGTGCCGCCGATGATATAAAAGATGTATATGAACTTGCACGCTCGACTTATCTCGGAGCACATCTCTCAAAACTGCAATACTATGATAACACACAGATCTCCTATGCGCTCATCAATGTTTATTGCAGACATCATCTGAGATTATCTCCGAACCCGACTATAGTCATGATCTCCTATATCTACTTAAAGCAGATAGAGGTCAGAAATATTATCAATCTTATAGAGGCTACCCGTTACGGAATGCCTCCGGAAGAAAAACTCAAGCTACCCGTAAGATAAAACTAAAGGAGGTGATACTTTGTCTGTAAAACCCGTAAAGGCTATCAGTATCATCGGCTTGATGCCGCAGCTTGACGAAGTAATCAAGTTCTGCGGAGATTCATGCTCCTTTCAGCCTGACGATGCAATGTCGTTCTATTCGGACACAAAGAACTTTGTTCCGCTGAATGACAAAAACCCGTATTCACAGCCTATACAGCAGCTCAAGAATACATGTGAGCTTGCAGGCTTCAAGCTGGAATATACGAAAGCGGATCAGGTAAAGGACAGCGAAAGCGATGTGCTGGCTTATTTAATGAAATTCGTTGACGAAACGGATAAAATGATCAGCAGAAAGCTTCTGATCGAACAGGAAACAGATGAATGTAAGCGTTCTATCGAACAGGTGGAGCACTTTACAGGCTGCGATATCGACTTCACCGAGATATCCGACTGTAAATATATTACTCCGAATTTCGGCAGACTGCCGAAGGAAAGCTACGAAAAGCTCTCGGAGTTTTCATCTAACCAATATGCTATTTTCTTCCCGTTTACCAATGACGAAACTCATTATTGGGGTGCGTATTTTACTATCCCTGAGCAGAAGAACGAAATTGACAGGATTTTCTCGTCACTATTCTTCGAGCGTCTCGAGGTGCCGCCTATTGCAGGCAAGCCCGATGACTATATGAGAACACTGCAGACAAAGCTCAAGGAGCTTGATGAAAAGCTTAAAAATGAACAGAACATGATAGATGAGTTCTGGAAAACGGAAAGGCAGAAATGCCTTGCCTACTACACCAAGCTTGAAGAGATGGATTCTTATAACGAGATCAAGCGTTTCGCTTACCGTTATCATAAGAGCTTCATTCTTGTAGGCTGGATACCAGCCGACAAGGAAAAGCTCTTTACAGAAAAGCTTGACACCATAAACAGCGTAGAATACTCTCTGATCGACTCAAAAGATGTAAGAAATCAGACTCCGCCCGTCATTCTCAAAAACCCGCCGTTTATCAGACGGTATGAATTCTATGTGAAGATGTACGGTCTGCCCTGCCATAATGAGATAGACCCTACTGCCTTCGTAGCGTTCACTTATACACTGTTTTTCGGAATTATGTTCGGAGACGCCGGTCAAGGTCTCGTTGTTGCCCTTATCGGCGCATTGATGTATAAATTCAAGAAGGTGGAAATCGGCAAGATACTCGTTCCCTGCGGAATAATGGGTATGATATTCGGTTTCCTGTACGGTTCGGTATTCGGCTTTGAGGAGCTGCTCACTCCCGTGCATCAGAAGCTGTTCGGAACACAGGGAAAGCTCATTGAAGTAATGGAGCCTGACAGTATCAACCTTATCATTTACGGCTCTGTTGCTATCGGCATTGTTACAATAGCCATAGCGATGCTTGTAAATATTGTCTCGTCGCTTAAACGGCGTGACTATGAAAGCGCCTTTTTCGGAGCGAACGGAGTTTCAGGCTTTGTATTCTATGTGTCTCTTGTGGCTGGTCTCATCTGTCAGATGATGCTCGGCATTGAAATAATGAATGTCGCATATATACTCTGCCTGATAGTTCTTCCCCTTATTCTTATTTTCCTCAGAGAGCCGCTTGGAAAGCTCGCAGAGGGCAAGAAGAACTGGAAGCCGGAAAGCTGGGGCGAATATTGTATGCAGAGCTTCTTTGAAGTATTTGAAATATGCCTGAGCTATGTTACGAACACTATGTCCTTCCTTCGTGTTGGTGCATATATCCTTGTACACGCAGGCATGATGCTCGTTGTATTCACACTTGCCGAAATGGTAGGCGGGCCTGTAGGCTACACACTGATACTCATAATAGGCAACGGTATTGTAATGGCGCTTGAAGCCCTGCTCGTTGCAATTCAGGTACTGAGACTTGACTACTATGAGATATTCAGCCGTTTCTACATCGGAGAAGGCCGCCCCTTTATACCGGTCACGGCAAAGAAGCTGAAATGATCCTTTTATAAAGGAAAAACAAAAAGAAAACGGAGGATTTTACTATGTTAGAATATATTTTATTGGCAGTACCCGTTATTTTTCTTGTAGGCTCTGTTATCTATGCTTACAAGAGTGTTACCGCAGGCAGACACACAAAAAGAAGAGCAGTTCTCTCTCAGATAGCAGCATTTGCTGCAGTAGGTGCAGTTTGTCTTACCGTTGCAGCCATTACTGCATTTGCAGCAGAGGGTGATGCAAATGCAGCCGCAGAGGCTGCTGCAAACGCAACCAAAGACGGCTCGGCTTTCGGTCTGGCTATGATCGGTGCAGCACTCGCAACAGGCATTTCCGGCATCGGCGGCGGTATTGCCGTAGGCAACGCTGCTCCTGCAGCTATAGGTGCTACAAGCGAAGATCCCAAGGCATTTGGTAAGGCACTTATATTCGTTGCACTCGGCGAAGGTGTTGCTCTGTACGGTCTTCTTGTTTCAATTCTTATCATCGCTAAGGTCTGATAGATCAGAAAAACAGTCTCAAGGTTGGTGAGCTTATGAAATTCTATTTAATAAGCGATAATGTGGATACATTAATGGGTATGCACCTTGCAGGGATAAACGGCGTTGTTGTACATGAAGACAAGGAAGTCCGTGACGCTCTCGAGGAAGCCATGGAAATGGAGGATGTCGCCGTTATACTTATGACGGAAAGACTCGTAAGCCTTTGTCCTGAGCTTGTATATGATCTTAAGCTCAAGAGAAAGCAGCCCCTCATTGTTGAGATACCTGACAGACACGGAAGCGGTCGTGCTAAGGATTCCATAACCCGTTATGTCAGAGAAGCGATAGGAGTTAAAATATAAACTGTGCGGAGGTGAAATCATGCCCGATACGGTTAGCAAAACAGATAACTTTTTGAAGGCTATTGAAAAATATGCCGAGGAGCAGCGCGGACGCCTGCAGTCCGAGGCAGAGGAATTCAGAGAGCGCGAGCTGAATAATGCCGAAGAAGAAGGTCTGAAAGAAGCATACGACCTTATACAGAAGAAAATGGCTGATATCAACAATAAGATATCCAGCGAGCTTTCAAAGGCAGAAGGCGAAAGCAGGAACAGGATATTTGCAAAACGCCGTGAGATAGAGGACGAAGTATTTGTCAAGGCAGAGAAAAAGCTGCTTGAATTTACAAAAACGGAAAAATACTCTTCTCTCCTTGAGAAAAGCGCAAAGGAAATCGGCAAGGCTCTTAAAGCGGACGATGTTATACTTTATGTCAGAGAGAGCGATATGAAATACGAGAAGAAGCTCAAGGCTGCATTCTCGGGAAAATGCGAGATCATGATCTCTGATGATATCAAAATAGGCGGTATCACGGGATTGAGCCGCAGCATGGGACTTATTGCTGACGAGACGCTTGACACCAAGCTGATGTATCAGAAGGAATGGTTCTATGAGCACTCCGGCCTTTCCGTCACCGAATAAAAAAAGATGGGATGGTTTATTAAATGGCAACAAATGATGTTATTTACGGAATAAACGGCCCTGTTGTTACCGTCAGAAATACAAGAAACTTTTCCATGATGGAAATGGTCTATGTCGGTGAAGCCCGTCTTGTAGGAGAGATAATCGGCATAAACGACAAATTTACGACCGTTCAGGTCTATGAGGAAACAACAGGTCTTAAACCCGGTGACCCGATTTACGGAACGGGCGCACCTATGAACGTTCTGTTAGGTCCGGGTATTATCGACAATATATTCGACGGAATTGAGCGTCCCCTTAAGGCTATCGAGGAAACAAGCGGCTCCTTCATATCAAGAGGTGCTGCAGTATCCTCCCTCGACCTTGATAAGGAATGGGATGTCACCGTAAAGGTCAAAAAGGGCGATAAGCTGACGGGCGGTCAGATATATGCAGTCTGCCCTGAAACAGCTATTATCGAGCACCGCTTTATAGTACCTCCGCTGCTCAGCGGAACGGTTATTAAAGCTGCCGCAAACGGAAAATATAAGCTCAATGATACCATTGTCACTATAAAGGACGACAGCGGCAATGAGCATGAGCTTACACTTTGTCAGAAATGGCCGATAAGAAGCGCCCGCCCCTGTAAGCAGAGACTTCCTGCAACTGTACCGCTTATCACGGGTCAGCGTGTCATTGACACGATGTTCCCTATCTCAAAGGGCGGAACTGCTGCAATACCCGGAGGCTTCGGCACAGGAAAGACAATGACGCAGCACCAGCTTGCTAAATGGTGCGATGCGGATATCATAGTCTATGTAGGCTGCGGTGAGAGAGGAAATGAGATGAGTCAGGTACTTGATGAGTTTTCCGAGCTTATCGACCCGAAATCAGGCAGACCTATGACGGACAGAACAGTGCTTATCGCAAATACCTCAAATATGCCTGTTGCTGCCCGTGAGGCATCTATTTATACAGGTCTTACCCTTGCAGAGTATTACCGTGACATGGGCTACCATGTAGCAATAATGGCTGACTCTACATCAAGATGGGCTGAGGCATTGAGAGAGATCTCCGGACGACTCGAGGAAATGCCTGCAGAAGAAGGCTTCCCTGCTTACCTGCCGTCAAGACTTTCTGAATTCTATGAAAGAGCAGGCCGTGTTGATACCCTCTGCGGCAGCGAAGGCTCCGTAACTATTATCGGAGCTGTATCTCCTCAGGGTTCAGACTTCTCTGAGCCTGTTACACAGAACACAAAGCGTTTTACTCGCTGCTTCTGGGCTCTTGATAAGTCACTTGCCTATGCAAGACATTATCCTGCGATAAATTGGATGGACAGCTACAGCGAATACTTCACCGACCTTGACCCGTGGTTCAGGGAAAATCTCGGTGATGATTTCATAAAATACAGGAATAAAATTACGGCTATTCTCCACGAGGAAAGCTCCCTTATGGAAATAGTCAAGCTCATCGGCTCAGATGTTCTGCCCGATGACCAGAAGCTTGTAATAGAGATAGCAAAGGCTGTCCGTGTTGGCTTCCTGCAGCAGAATGCCTTCCATGCAGACGATACCTTCGTTCCGCTTGAGAAGCAGAAGCTCATGATGAAGGCCATACTTCACCTTTATTCTAAAGCCAAAAAGATAATAGCCGCCGCTATCCCGATCTCACGCATTATGGAGTTAGGACTGTTTGAGCGCCTTGCAAAGATGAAGTACGACATTCCCAATAACAAGCCCGAGCTTTTCGATGAGCTTATTTCAGACATCGACAATGCTCTCGCCCAACTGACTGCCTGAGCCTTTAAAGACTCCGCAGTCTGACAATAACCGACTGCAAGGGTGAGCAGTCACCCTTTCGGAATACAAGGATGTGAATTAAATGATTCTCGATTATGTCGGTGTAAAAGAGATAAACGGTTCTCTTATAGTGCTTGATAATGTTGATAATGCCTCATACGAGGAAATGGTAGATATCAGACTTGAAAACGGAACTTACCGTCACGGAAGAATTGTTCAGATAGACGGCAAGCGCATTGTCGTTCAGGTTTTCGAAGGAACAAAGTCAATTTCCCTCGACAATACAAGAACAAGACTAAAGGCAAGACCAATGGAGCTTCCGCTCTCTCCTGAAATAATGGGAAGAGTATTCAGCGGAGCCGGCAGACCTATTGACGGTCTTGGTGAGATATACCCCGTTAAAAGAGCAAATGTCAACGGCACACCGATGAATCCTGTTTCCCGTGTTTATCCGAGAAACTATATAAATACAGGTATTTCCACAATAGATACTCTTATGACTCTTATCAGAGGTCAGAAGCTCCCTATCTTCTCAGGCTCAGGTATGAAGCACAATGAGCTTGCAGTACAGATAGTCAGACAGGCTAAGATATCAGATACTGACGGAGACAATAAATTCGGTATAGTATTTGCCGCAATGGGCGTTAAGAACGATGTCGCTGATTATTTCCGCAGAAGCTTTGACGAGAGCGGCGTTCTTTCACGAGTTGTAATGTTCCTTAACCTTGCAAATGATCCTATCATTGAAAGAACACTTACTCCGAGATGCGCACTCACTGCAGCGGAGTATCTCGCTTTTGAATGCAATATGCACGTTCTCGTAATTATGACAGACATGACATCGTACGCAGAGGCTCTCCGTGAGTTCTCCTCCTCAAAGGGAGAAATTCCGGGAAGAAAGGGCTTCCCCGGCTATCTCTACTCTGACCTTGCCTCATTATATGAGCGTGCAGGAATGATAAAGGGCAGCAAAGGTTCGGTAACACAGATACCGATACTCACAATGCCCAACGATGATATTACCCACCCTGTACCTGACCTTACAGGCTATATCACAGAAGGTCAGATAGTTCTTGACAGACAGCTTGAAGGCTCAGGCTTCTATCCTCCGGTATCGGTCCTTCCCTCTCTCTCTAGACTTATGAAAGACGGTATCGGTGAAGGCTACACAAGAGCCGACCATCAGGCACTTGCAAACCAGCTTTTTGCTTCATACGCCCGTGTACAGGACGCCCGTTCTCTCGCATCGGTTATCGGTGAAGAGGAACTGTCTCCTGTTGACAAGAAGTATATGCAGTTCGGAAAGCTTTTCGAGCAGTATTTTGTAAATCAGGGATTCCATGAGAACAGAACTATCGAACAGAGCCTTGACCTTGGCTGGAAGCTGCTCTCAACACTTCCGAGAGCAGAGCTTGACCGTGTAGACGATACACTTCTTGACAAATACTATATTGAGGACACGGACAATCTCAGCTTTCATACCTTTGCCGATGACGGCTCTTCGGCAAAAGACGCAGACGATGACGCATAATGACAATGGGGTGATAATAAATGGCAGTACAGGCTGTACCTACAAAGGGCAATCTTATGACATCAAAAAAGTCTCTTTCGCTTGCCCGGACAGGCTACGAGCTGCTTGACAAAAAGCGCAATATTCTCGTAAGAGAGATGATGACGCTTATTGATAAAGCAGCAGAGATACAAACAAAAATAGATATCACCTACAGCAAGGCATATCTTGCACTGCAGAGGGCAAATATCACCATGGGTTATATTGATGCGATAGCGAAATCAGTTCCCGAGGACGATACTCTGCAGTTAAGCTACAGAAGCGTCATGGGCGTTGAAATACCTATTGTAACGATAGACGAAAGCGAGCATGAGAACAATCTGTTTTACGGTCTCGGAGTTACAAACTCCGCATTTGACGAAGCTTATGTATGCTTTAGTGAGGTTAAGAGGCTAACAGCCCACTTAGCGGAGATCGAGAACAGTGTATACAGACTTGCAGATGCGATAAAGAAAACGCAGAAGCGTGCCAATGCATTAAAGAACATTATGATTCCCAAGTTCGAGGAGACGGTGAAGTTTATCTCTGACGCTCTTGAAGAGAAGGAAAGAGAAGAATTCTCCCGACTTAAGGTAATCAAAGCTCAGAAGCAGCGCAAAGAACAGAATTAATTACAATCTCAGGCATGGTATTCAATTACAGTTTACCATGCCTGTTATAATGTATATTATGATGAAAGGATAGACAAGAATGACATATAATGAAGCTGTAGAAAAGATAAATTCGCTGCTTGTGTTCGGGAGCAAGCCCGGGCTTGAAAGAGTACAAGAGCTTGTAGAAAGAATAGGCTCACCCGATAAAAAACTTCGGTTTGTTCATGTTGCAGGAACTAACGGAAAAGGCTCGGTTTGCGCTTATCTGTCAAGTATTCTCAGGGCGGCAGGCTATAAAACAGGGCTTTTTATCTCCCCCTTTGTACTTGAATTCCGTGAGAGATTTCAGATAAACGGTGAAATGATACCTGAACAGGACCTTGCCGATATTATAGAACAAATATGGAGAGTTGTTCTTGAAATGAAAAATGAAGGTAAAATCATCACCGAATTTGAGCTTGTTTTTGCCGCCGCTCTTAAATGGTACGAAAGGGAAAAATGCGATGTCGTTGTTCTTGAGACAGGACTCGGCGGCCGTTTTGACGCTACAAATATCATCAGCACTCCCCTTTCCTCCGTAATAATGTCGATATCACTTGACCATACGGCAATTTTAGGAGACACCTGTGAGAAAATAGCTTTTGAAAAATGCGGTATAATCAAACCCGACGGCATTACCGTTCTTTATGGTGAACAGCCGGACGGTGTTTATGAAGTCGTCAAAAATGCCGCTGACGAAAGAAATAATAAGCTTATTGTTGCTGATATTTCTTCCGTAAAGTGCATTTCATCGGGACTTGAAGGCTCTGTGTTTACTTTCAGAAATGACATTCTGTTTAATGGTGAGGAAAAAGAGCTTTCTATACCGCTGATAGGCGATCATCAGCTCAAAAATGCAGCAGCAGCTCTATATACTGTTGCCGCACTTATAGAAAAAGGCCTGAATATTTCCGACAATGCCATAATAAACGGTCTTGCAGAGACAGTTTTTCCTGCGAGAGCCGAGCTTCTGAAAAGCAACCCTGTTGTACTGCTTGACGGAGCGCATAATCCCGGCGGAGCAAAAGCGCTTTCTTCGCTGATAAAATCACACCTTGACGGGTATTACAAGGTCGCTGTAACGGGAATGCTTGCCGATAAGGATATCAGAACCGCTCTGTCAATGCTTATTCCTCTGTTTGACGAAGTAATAACCGTAACGCCCGACAATCCCAGAGCCATGAGTGCAGAGGATCTGTCAACAATGGTTTCTGAATTCGGAGTGCCTGTCGGGTACGAAAACGACCTTAGAAAAGCATATAGAAAAGCAAGAACGCTTGCCATGAATGGCAGTGACAAAAATGCCGTTGTCGTTTTCGGCTCACTGTATCTTGCGTCCGACATGAGAAGGATAATTCTGTCGGAAAAATAATTAGCTGCAGCTACAAATTTCGTTTCATTATGCACTGCTGTTGTGATATAACCAAAATGAACTGAATATCATATTTACGGAGGAGGAATTATTTTGGCAATTACAGCAGCACGCTCGGGAAGGGTATATTCTATGCTTTGCGATGTACTTGAGCGAAACGAAATAAAATATGAGATAAACGGAAATACTGTCACCTGTCTTGTAAACGGGCATGACGGTGATATAAAACTGATGTTCAATATCGACACCTCAAAAATGCTTGTCACGCTTTATTCTCCGCTCGGAGGACTTGTACCCTATTCGGGCGCCGGAGATATCTCGCTTGCACTGTGTATGATAAACAACAGTGTTTCTGACGGCGCATTCTGCTATGATATCACAAACAGGCTTATCTATTTCAGAATGACATCAAGCTTTTATAACAGCGGCCCTACCGACTTTATCTTTGAATATATGCTGTCGGCAGCCGCTGATACCGTTGACGAATACAGACCAAAGCTCCGGAGGCTTATGGGCTGCTTCGTGTCATAAAAAAACAAACACCGCATACTTATTTACCATAAACGGTAAAATAAGGGGCGGTGTTTTTTGTATCTGATCTTAAAAAGAAAAACTCTTATCGGCATTATCTCAGGCATTATGGTTTTATGTCTCATCACCGTAATAGGCTCGGGTATTTCAAACCATGACGCATTACAGACGCTTTCAGGCTCGGTATCATGGGGACTCAGTTTCCGCACGGACAACGGTATACCTACAGGAAGTGCTTCGTCTGAGGAACTGAAAAAATATGACGCTTATTATCTCGGAGACACAAACGAAAGAAAGATCTATCTGACCTTTGACGCAGGCTATGAGAACGGCTATACGGAAAAAATACTCGATACACTAAAAAAGCACAATGTCAAGGCAACATTCTTTCTTGTGGGAAACTATATCAAGACCTCACCCGACCTTGTCAAAAGAATGCTCAGTGAAGGACACACGGTAGGAAACCATACAATGACACACCCCGATATGTCGGGTATAGCAAACTTTGATGATTTCAAAAAGGAGCTTGAAGCACTTGAGGAGCTTTATTACGAAACAACAGGACAGCAGCTTAAAAAGTTCTACCGACCGCCTCAGGGAATCTACAGCACAGATAACCTGAAAGCAGCACAGAAGCTTGGCTACAATACTATATTCTGGAGTCTTGCTTATGCCGATTGGAACAATGATTCACAGCCGACAAGGGAGGAAGCGTTTGATAAGCTTATCCCGAGAATTCATAACGGAGCTGTAGTACTGTTGCACAGCACCTCAAAGACAAACAGTGAAATACTTGATGAGCTTCTCACCAAATGGGAGGATATGGGCTACACCTTCGGAGAAATCAGCGACCTGACAAAGACTCAGTAATACTGATTTCTGATTAGTAGTTGACACTTTTAATCAGAAATGCTCCGCTTA
Organism: uncultured Ruminococcus sp.; assembly: GCA_902767175.1. GTDB lineage: Bacteria > Bacillota > Clostridia > Oscillospirales > Acutalibacteraceae > UBA1213. The sequence continues at coordinate 11,453 of CACXGH010000241.1, read as the reverse complement.
GTGCGTCGGAGTCTAATATAAGATACCGAAAATAAGTATTCAGTGAATATTACGTTATGTCGGTAGACAAAACGGGGATAGTATGATACAATAACGGAGCAAATAAAACAATCAGGAGGTCAAAATGAAGGAAGAAAAAAATACTGCGGCACAATCTTTCAATAAGAAGCTTCTCATTGCAGGAATATTATTCTTTATAACAGGCACAATAATCAGAATTGCACTGCGTGATATGACATCAGGCGATTCCGATATGTTTCTTGTTCCTTGGTTTGATGAAATTAAATCAGCAGGCGGTTTTTCCAATCTCGGTACGCAGGTCGGGGACTACAATATTCTCTATCAGACAATAATAGCCTTCTTCACATATATACCGATAAAAGCACTTTATGCCTATAAGCTGTTTTCATGTATATTCGATGTTTTTTTAGCCGTCATGAGCGGATATATCGTCTTCCGGCTTTCCGATAAAAACAGACATGCCCGTGCTTTTACAGCATTCGGGCTTGTCTTTCTCTCCCCTATCGTAATACTTAACTCCTCATGGTGGGCTCAGTGCGATGCAATTTATACGTTCTTCGGGCTTGCTTCCCTCTTTCTTCTGTCAAAGAAGAAAGATATGGCGGCTCTGATAGTATACGGTGTCGCCTTCACCTTCAAGCTGCAGGCAGTATTCCTTCTGCCCGTTATAGTGCTTGTTCTGTTCATAAGGAAAAAACCTCATTTACTTTATCTGCTTTTCATTCCTGTCGTGATGGTCGTTCTGAGCCTTCCGGGAATAATTTCCGGCAGAAGTATTACAGATGTATTTACAATTTATTTTTCTCAGACCTCAATATATAAATCGGTCGCACTGAATTATCCCTCCGTATGGGGATTAGCAGCCGACACCGTTCATGCTGCTTCATATTTTGCAGGAAAAGAGGTAATAAGCTCCGAACAGCTTTATAATATACTGAAATATCCTGCAATTATCATCACTGCAGCAGCTCTCGGAACAATAATGCTGCTCTGCCTGAAAAAGAAAGTCCATACAGACCTTAAGAGCATAATATTAATGGCATTCATTCTTTCATACACCTGTGTGCTTTTCCTTCCGAGTATGCATGAGCGCTACGGATTTGTTTATGAGATACTCGCCCTGTTGATCGCATTTATCGACAGAAAAACGATATATCTTTTATGCATGATGTACACAGTAACGCTTATAACCTATATTCATTTTCTGTCGGATTGCTATTTTGTACCGATATCTGTTCTTTCCGCAGTAAATATCTTCATCTATATCATGTATCTGAGAAAGCTAAGGATACATCTCATGAGTGTCCGCAATAAAAACAAAGAGCATATGAAAGAACAATCAACAAAACAAACGGAGTGACAAAGATGTCTTATACACCGCTGTATACACAGCTTAAAGAACACAAACGGAAAGGGCTGTCGCCGTTCCATACACCCGGGCATAAATGCTCGGGTAATTTTCTTGACGGACTGATGAGTCTTGACCTGACGGAACTGCCTGATACAGACGCTCTTTATGAAGCGAACGGAGCTATTCTTAAAGCCGAGGATTGCCTTTCAAAGCTTTTCGGAACAAAGCGAACGCTTATTTCATCCGGCGGATGTACCTTAGCTATTCAGGCAATGCTGAGAATCGCATCGAAAAGGGGCAGAAAAATACTGTTCGCACGAAATATCCACCGCAGTGCTGTCAATGCGGCAGCACTGCTCGGCATTGAGCCTGTATGGGTTCTTCCGCACTCGGAAAGCGGATCATTTACAGGCAGAGCCGACCCCGACGATATAAGCAGGGCTATAGCGGAAAATCCCGATATTTCAGCCTGCTATCTGACAAGCCCCGATTATTACGGTGAAATATCCGACATACATAAGATCGCAGAGGTATGCCATGAAAAAGGTGTACTTCTGCTCGTAGACAACGCACACGGCTCGCATCTTGCCTTTATGGAGCATAATCTTCACCCTGTCGCACTCGGTGCAGATATGAGTGCCTGCTCTCTGCATAAAACTCTTCCCGTACTGACGGGCGGAGCCGTACTGAACATCGGAAATGCCGTGCTTGCAGATGAAGGAAAGCAGGCGATGGCGCTTTTCGGCTCGACAAGCCCCTCTTATCCTATCATGGCATCTATAGATCTGTGCAGGGATTATCTTGAAAACGGCGGTATTAATGAATACAGAAGACTTGAAAAAAGAATTGCAGAGATAAAAGCTCTTGCAGAGGTTCACGGACTAATTCAGCCGGAAGGACTGTGCGACCCGCTGAGGGTTTGTATAAACACCTTCTGTGCAGGTGTTTCCGAAAAAGAACAAATGGAGCTTATGCACGGCTTCGGAATAGAGCCTGAATTCTGTGACGGGAGAAACGCAGTCATGATTTGTACGCCATTCAACAGCGAACAGGATTTTCAGAGACTTGAAAAACTTATTTCATCACTGAACGGCAAGCCCGTTTCTGACAGACCGGACAAAATATCACTGCCTGAATATGTAATAAGTCCGAGACAAGCAATGCTCGGAGAAACGGAGACTGTAGAGCTTGACAAAGCTGATGGAAGAATATCTGCCGACAGCTCATGTCCATGTCCGCCCGGAGTACCGCTGATAATGCCGGGAGAGCAGATAGACAAATACACAATAAAGCTCCTCAGGGCATACGGACAGCAGACCATATGCTGTGTAAAGTGAAATATTTACAATACATCAAATAGTACAAAGCCACAAAAAAACACCTGAAATATGCTATTTTTCTAATAATTGCCCTTTCTGTTTTTTGTGCAAAAACTTGATTTAATTATGCTTAAATGTTACAATAAGATGTCAGAGGTTATAAAGTCAGAAGTATATGATTTAGGAGTGTAAAATAATATGAAACTTCAAACCCTTCTTTTCCCAAGAACCGGAATATGCACCGAAGAACAGATGTATTTCCGCAGACACGGCTCGGTCAAATTCACATGGGATATGGATCATCTCGAATTGACCGAGGATGCACTCGTTGAGTTCGATACTTATTTCAACGGCTGTTCCGCCGAAAAATGGTTTAAATATACTAATGTTAAGAAAATCAATATCCATGTCCGTGTAAAAGGCAAGTTCAGAATTACTCTTATGAGAAAGGAAAAAAGCCTTGACGGAGTAAATACCAAGTTCCTTCTTGAAGAGACCTTCGGCAAGCCTAATATTATCGGAGCATACTCCTTCCCTTTTGATACCGAATCAAATAACGGTATGTTCTGTTTCCAGATATGCTGTCTGAGCGAAAAAGGAGAGTTTTACGGCGGATACTATGAGGGTGATGTTGAAGAGGAAAATATCAGACCTGTAAAGATCGCTCTTGATATATGCACCTTCAAGCGTGAGGTCTTTGTCGAAAAGAATGTAAGGGAGCTTTATGACAACTTCCTGAACGACCCTAAATCCGAAATGAAGGATAAGCTTGAGATATTTATTTCTGACAACGCTAAAACACTTGATCAGTCAAAGATCGTACTTAACGATAAGATCCATGTGTTCCTCAACAAGAACACAGGCGGCGCAGGCGGATTCACAAGAGGCATGATAGAAATAATGAAGTGCCGTGAGGAAAGGGGCATTACCCACGTTCTCGTTATGGACGACGATGTTATCATAAACCCCGAATCAGTATACCGCACCTTCGTGATACTTTCACTCCTGAAGGAACAGTACAAGGACGCATTTGTCGGCGGAGCTATGCTCAGACTTGATAATCAGTTTATTCAGACTGAAGCAGGCGCAAGATGGAACAAGGGTTATCTCATTTCCCACAAATCAGGTCTTAATCTTTTGGATACGGAAAGCTGTGTATATAATGAGTTCGAGGAAAAGACAGAATTCAATGCATGGTGGTACTGTGCGTTCCCCGCATCTGTAATACAGGAGGACAACCTCCCCCTGCCTATCTTCATAAGAGGCGATGATGTCGAATACGGGCTGAGAAACCTCAAGCATATTATTCTTATGAACGGTATCTGTGTATGGCACGAACCGTTTGAAAACAAATATTCTTCATCACTCTATTATTATATTTTCAGAAACAGACTTTTAGACAACTCTATCCACGCTCTTAATTATAAGAGAAAAGAATTCGTAAAGGATCTTGAATCTCAGGTCAAGCGTGAGATAGTTTTCTACAGATATAAAAATGCCGAGCTTCTCATGAACGGCGTTAATGACTTCTATAACGGAATAGACTGGCTCATGGCTCAGGACGGTGAAGCACTCCACAAGAATGTTATGGGCAGAGGATATAAGATGCAGGACATAAACGACCTGCCTATACCTTTCAGCTATCCGTCATACGAAAAAGCCTGCCGTACTCCGGAGCCACCCAAAAGGACAAGGATATGGAGGAAACTCACAGCAAACGGACTTATGCTCCCTGCAAAGAAGAATGATGACAAGGAAATGCCTATCGTAGCACCCACATATACTGCAAGACCTGTTAACTTCTACCGTGTTAAGAAGGTACTCAATTATGACTACAGCAGCAGAAAGGCATTTATTACCGAAAAGAGCATAAAGGAGACAATGCGCCTTATGTTTATGCTGTGGAAGATACAGCTCAAATCAAGGTGGAAGTATAAAAAGACCGTTAAGGCTTATCTCAACAGAGGAAAAGAGCTTATGGAGCTTGACTTCTGGAAGAAGTATCTTGATATCTGATATCAAGCCATAATATAATGAAGGAGTTGTACTAATGAGCGATACATTGAAAACCGAAAGCCGTGAAATGACCGTAAAGGCTGAGGATACTCACCACGATGTAGGTATCGTAGGACTCTGGTTCGGACTCAATTACGGATCCGTTCTCACCTATTATGCTCTTTATGACGTAGTCAGGAGCATGGGCTACAGTGCTGTCATGGTAAATAAGCCTGAGGTACTGTGGAGACCGAGATATGCCGATAAGGACACTATTGCAAACAAGTTCATCTATAAATACTGCGACAACAATGTAACGCAGTGTTACCACAGCTCTATGGATTACAAGGTGCTGAACAAGACATGCGACACCTTTATTGTCGGCTCTGATGTCGTATGGCATTATCAGATATGCGGCAGAGAAGCAGGTCAGTTCTTCTTCCTTGATTTCGTCAATGATGAAAAGAAGAAGATAGCTATGGCAAGCTCATTCGGCTCGGGATATGACGGTCCTGAGGAGGACAGGATATGGTCGGAGCATTTTATGAAAAAGTTTGACTTTATCGGTGTGCGTGAAGACGAAGCAGTAAAAATCTGCAATGATGTATTCCATTCTAAAGCAGATAAGATCATGGATCCTGTTTTCCTCTGCGACAGAAAGGTTTATCACGACTTAGCAGCTAATTCACAGGTTAAAATTGACGAAAAATATGTTTCGAGTTATTTTCTTGGTCCCGGCAAGGAAAAGGCAGATTTTATACTGAAAATCGCTGATATACTCAACTGTAAGTATTACTGTCTGCCTAATCCTAACAATCCCGAGAACTTCACCAATAAGACAGGACTTCCTGCCGTTGAAAATCCGAGCGTTGAGGATTGGCTGAAATATTTTGAGAATACGCAGTGCTATATAGGAGACTCCTTCCATGGACTTTGTTTCTCTATCATATTCGGCAGACCCTTTGTATGTATCGTAAACAAAGGACAGAGCCTCGCCCGTTTCAGGACCCTTCTTGCTACAGTAGGACTTGAGGACAGAATGATAAATCTTGACGAGGACGATATGACGCCCGAGGTCATAGACAAGAGAATAAGAAAAATTCTTTCAACGGAGATCGACTATAAAAAGGTATGGGAGATCATAGACAAGAACGCAAAGCTCTCATATGATTGGCTGAAAAACGCTATTTCCTCAGAAAAGAAAACAGACCCTTCCGCAAAAAAACAGTCCAAAATAATCAGAAGCACTAAAATGGAGGGAATCTATCCCTCAACCGTTGCAGGAGTTCCCGAAAACGTATGTACCGGCTGTTCTGCCTGTGCAAATGTATGTCCCGTCAATGCAATAACGATGCAGGAAAACGAATACGGTTTTATCATGCCGGGTGTTGACATGAATAAGTGCATAGGCTGCAAGAAGTGTATCAATACCTGTCCGGCAGTAAATACTCATGCCGATAATTCACTTCAGCCGGAAATTTATTCCGCAATGGCTCAGAATGAAATAAGGTCTCAAAGCTCCTCAGGCGGTATGTTCACTGTAGCTGCAGAGAAAATAATCGAAATGGGCGGCTATGTATGCGGTGCTGTTTTTGATACCGATAAGCTTGAGATAGCACACAGGATAGTATCATCTAAAGAAGAGCTTGCTCCTATGAGAAAGGCAAAATATGCACAGAGCAATATAAATATGCTCTACCGTGACGTCAAGAAGCTGCTCGACACCGATAAACCCGTTCTCTTCACAGGTACACCCTGTCAGGTTGCAGGTCTCAAGGCATATCTCAATAAAGACTATGACAATCTTTATGCAATAGATATTCTCTGTCACGGTGTTCCTTCACAGAAAATGCTCAGGGGTTATCTTGATGAAATATCCCGTCTTCCCTCTGTATGCACTGAGGACGAACCGCCAAGACCTGTCAATGTCATCTTCCGTGATAAAGAGCGCCACGGCTGGAGAAGCAGCACTTTTATCAGAGTAGAATTCGACAACGGCAAGGTATATGAAGGCAGTCTTAAAGACAATGACCCCTTTGAAAGAGCCTTCCATGATAAAACAGCTCTCAGAAAGTCCTGTGCAGACTGTATGTTCTGTGCATTTCCAAGACAGGGCGACCTTTCTATAGGCGATTTCTGGGGAATACAGGAGCTTGAACCCGGCATGACCGACAAGCTCGGAACATCTATAATATTCGTAAACAATTCTCAGGGCAGACAGCTCTATGATTCGATAAAACGCAGACTTTCCAAGCGCAAGCTCATGAAAATACAGACGAACGAGATAAAGAAAAACCGCGTCCGTTCGCACTATCCGGCAAGCCCCAACCGCACAAGATTTATGGAGCTTTTAAAGCACCATACCCTTTCACAGAGCGTTGAAATGCTGGATAAAAAGCACTTTGACACGGGTCTTGCAGTAAACTTCTACGCCGTAAACTTTGGCGGTGCAATGACTCATTATGCACTCTATCATATCCTTGAAGACCTCGGCTACGCTACTCTTATGATCGAGCGTCCCAAGACAGCAAAGAATATCGACAGAGTTCTCGAATCATACGACAAGATACATCTTGCTCCCCTGTTCCCTGAATATGCTGTTGCAAAGACTCTCAAGGACAGAGACGAAATGAGAGCCGTGCTGAACAACAAGTGCGATATGTTCGTTGTCGGCTCTGATAAGCTGTTCAACTTCAATCTCTATACAGCACTTGACAAATACACCTCACTCGATTGGGTAAGCGACACAAAGAAAAAGATAGCTTACTCGGCTTCATTCGGAAGGACTCTCGGAAGTCCTAAGATACACAGCGAGCTTGCTTTCTATCTGCAGCGCTTCGACCACTTCTCTGTAAGAGAGGACAGTGGTGTTGATACGGCTAAAAATGTCTACGGTGTTGACGGTGCCGTTTGGGTACTTGACCCTGTATTCCTGTGTGATATGAAACACTATCAGACTCTTATCGACCGCTGCACAAGAAAGCTTCCAGAAAAGTATGTAAGCTCATATATTCTCGACCCTGATGAGAATAAGACAAAAATACTCCGTCATTTCATGGATAAGCTTGGCACGGGCTGCGAGGTATTCTCGGAGTACCAGCGCCCCGACTCATATTACGAGCCTCTCGGAGATCTGTATAAAGGTCCTCTCAAGACCGAAGAAAGGCTGCAGAGCATTGCAAACTGCGACTTCTTTGTAACGGACTCCTTCCACGGTATGTGCTTTGCTATTCTGATGAAAAAGCCGTTTGCTGCGATTGTAAACGAAAAGAGAGGAGCATCGAGATTCTATTCCATAGCAAAGATGCTCCACCTTGAGGACAGACTCATAAATGACATCTCAGATCTTGAATCAGGCAGATTTGACAAACCTGTCGATTACGATGCTGTTTATGAGATACTCGGCAAAGAGAGAGAAAGATGTCTGAATTGGCTGAAAAATGCCCTTGCAGCTCCCAAACCATCTTATATGTCAGAATATGACATTCTCCGTGAGCTTGCTGCAGAGCAGGATAAGAAGATAAACAACCTCAAGGAGCTTATCATGAGCATGACAGACAATCTTGCAGAAATGACCGAAAGTATGTTCACTGCTTCATCTGATGACGCTCAGGAGACTGTATCGGCTTCTCCGGCTCCCTCAGAGACACTCAATGACAAGACTGACATATTCAGCTATATTACAGCGCTCAAGAAGAACTTCAAGGGAAATATAATCGCAATAGCCGTCAAGGATACTCCCGGTCTTGCACTCAGTCCCGCCGCAGCAGCAGAGCTTAAGACACTCGGACTCAGAACAGACCTGCAGGGACAGCACGGTCACAGCTATGCGGCAGTTATTAATGGCGGCAAGGTGATTTTTGAAAAACTCGGTGCAAAGGATACACCCGTTGTATATGACGCTTCATTCGGCACAAGCAATGTCTATGTAACAAGCCGCACCTACAATAACGGAAACGAAGCTATTATTCAGATAAACGGCAAGGATCATTCTGTAAACAGCAGAGGTCTGAACATTGTTGTTTATAACAAGGCAGACAAAAAGCTTGTCGACTCGGTATGCTTCGATACACACGAGACTGACTTCCCCTGCAAGAGATAATTCTATTAACACACATTAAGCTGCACAGAGGTTTATTCCCTGTGCAGCTTAAAAAAAAGGAGATTTTTATGAACAAAGAAGCATTCCTTAGTCACTACAGAAGCATGGCTGAAACAATAGACAGGCTGAGAGGAGACCGCACCATTGTTCTTCTGGGAGACTCAGAAACCTACAGACAGTTTCTCAAAACCGAATACGGCATTGACGATCCGATGATAATCACTACGGTGAAGAAGAAAGCCGGCGATAAGTTCACACATATTCTTGACATAAAGAACATGAACGACCGTTATTTTATTATTGTTCCCAAGCACAAGAAGACCCTTGATATGCAGCTCAGGCTTTACAGCTACGGATATGAAGACTTTGTGGACTGCTTTTTCTATAACCACGATAAAATTGTGTTCGACAAAGGCGTAAAGGATTATACCGACGGCTACGGCAACCGTGTTAATTCTCCGTCATGCAGAGTCGTTCTTGATGAATATGTGTGCAATGCAAGCATTGATATTGACGAAAGCTGCACATTCGGAGAAGATACTTCGATCACTGTAAAAACAGTCGGCGGAGCTGAAATAAAAATCGGCAGAAAATGCACCTTCGAGGATAATGTAACATTTACTGCATTCGGTGACGGACGTATTAGTATAGGCGATAAAACCACATTTGTAAGAAACACAGAGGTAACGGTGCTTGCAGGAATGACCCTCAACATAGGAAAAGACTGTCTTTTCTCTTGTGAGATAAAAATATACTGCGGTGACGGTCATGCTATCTACGATGTAGCAGAAAGAAAACGCATCAATATGCAGAACAGGAACAACCCGAAAAATATCATTTCCATAGGCGACCATGTATGGGCGGGAATGAGGTCTGTCATTCTCAACAGGTCTGTAATAGGTCCCTCTGTAATTATCGGTGCAGGCTCGATAGTCAAGGGTACTTTCCCGAACAACTGCGTCATAGCAGGAAATCCCGCAAAAATTATAAGAAAGGACACTACATGGTCTGCAGAATCTCTCCGTAATGATATGACCCATATACCTGAGGAATACATAGCACTTACTGAAAATGATGATAATTGATTGAAAACAACGTTCAGTATATGGTATAATTGCAGTACAGCATTTGCTGATTATGCCGAAAGGACAATTATTATGAATGAAACAATAATCAACAGCTACAGGGTTGCCGCTGAGCTGATAAAAAAATACCGTAATGACAGAAAAATCGTCTTTTATGGCGAAAATGATGAATTCAGAGAGCTTATAAAAAATGAATTCGGAATTGAAACTGAGCTTTCTCTGACTACTGTTGAGAAGAAAGCAGGCAGCGGAAGAATTTTCATTGATTCTATTAAAGGAAAAGCCAAGGAATACTATATTATCATTCCTCATCTGAGAGCAGCTGCGGCTTTGAAGAAGCTTTTTAAGGGACTCGGCTTCCGTGAGTTCAAGGACTTCCTGTTCGTAAACAGAAGCAATACTGTATTAGCTCCCGGTGCGCCGGATTATAAAGACGAATACGGCAATTTTATTCATTCTGGCGGCTGTCAGGTCGTTCTTGGCAAATATGTATGCAACTCCACTGTCATAATAGACGACAGCTTCAAGGGAGAAATGCGGGTCCGCCTTTTCGGAAGCGGAGGTGCAAAGGTAAATATAGGCAAGAAATGCAAGACAGGCGGTACAAGCAGAATATTTGTACATGATAACGGAGTGCTTTCTATCGGCAATGGTGTAAGCTTCGGAGATAATACCAAAATCTCAATAATGGAGAACAACAGTATAACCATAGGTGATGATTGTATGTTCTCGTATGATATCCTGCTTTTCAGCGGTGACGGTCATGCTATCTTTGATATGGAAACAGGAAAGCGTACCAATTTTTACCTTGATGATGACCCCAAAGGAACTATCACCCTCGGCAAGCATGTTTGGGTAGGAGCAGGCTCATTTATTCTGAACAGAGCCGAAATAGGCGATTCATGTATAATAGGTGCAGGCTCGACATTCAAGGGTGTTCTGCCCGAATATTGTATAGCTGCAGGAAATCCCGCAAGAATTGTAAAACGAAATGTAACATGGAGCAGAAACGCCAATGCAAAGGATATCAGCGAATGCTTCAAGACATGGCAGTTCTCAGATGATGAAGAAGAACTTGAAGATGACGATGAATAATCTGAAACACTTATAAATCATGTAATTAAGAACAGTCAATCATTGACATACATTATTGTATAAAATGGCAGCACTATTTCCAAATTACAGGATTTTAAGGAACATCTGCGAGTCAGTACTGAAATAAAGCTTGTTTTTCAGGAACATGGCTTTCCCCGGAAGTAATTTCGATGTAATTCTTTTCAAGTAATTTCGATGTAATTCTTTTCTTTCGATGTAATTCTTTTCTTACACTTGCAATTATATGTGCATTTATGGTATAATACACTGTATATTACAGAAACGCTTTGACGAAGAGAGTAACCGCATTTTCTGTATGCAAAGAGACTTCTGTCACCGGCTGAAAGCAGAAGCTTACAATTGCGGCGAAGTTCACTTCCGAGCGGTACGGCTGAAAAAGTATTAAACAAGGAGCAAAGCTCCAACAAGCTCGCTTGATTGGAGCGAGCGACGCCGTCAACAGACGTCGGGGAGCTTTAGCTCCT
>CACXGH010000240.1 GCA_902767175.1 uncultured Ruminococcus sp. | reverse complement strand
TGTCCGGTGGACACCTCTGCCGAAGGCAGAAGCACCGACCGAGCCGGCAGGCGAGACTCGGGGGACATCGACGCTTGTTATATAACAGCAAAGAACGTCATAAACATCAGCTTGATGTCATAGAAAAAGTTGAAATCAGAGATGTACTCAAGATTATACTTCATTTTCTGCGGAAGTACGGTGTTTATATAAACGCTGTCAGTATCCTCAGCACCGCTCAGAAGCTTTTCTTCGTCCTTGAATTTAATGCTTGCAAGAGAGGTGATACCTGCAGGCATGAGCAGCGTTGCATACATATCATCGGTATAGCGCTCAACATATTTCGGTACTTCAGGGCGAGTGCCTACAAAGGTCATGTCTCCCTTGAGTACGTTAAAAAGCTGCGGCAGCTCATCAAGACGGCATTTCCTTAAAAATCTGCCTGCTCGCGTGACACGGCTGTCGTTTTTTACCGTTACCTGTGTGCCGAGTTTTTCGGCATTCGATACCATTGTACGGAATTTTATTATGCTGAATTCTCTGCCGTACTTTGTTACACGCTTCTGAAGAAAGAATACTCCGCCCCGTGAATCGCATATTATCCATACTGCAATAATAAGCATAAAGGGCAGACATATTATTGTCATGAGCAGAGCTATAATAATATCGAAAAGCCTTTTTAAAATAAGGCTCGGTGTCTTTTTGCACAGGATATCATAATAGGGGCGCACAGCCTCGTTTCTCAGCTTTTCGGGAAGCTTTTCCCATTTTTTCATAATTATCCGCTCCTGCCGTATTTTGCAATTGCACCGTCGGGTGTTTTGTTTCAGCTATGTATCAGCAAGGAAAATCTGTTGTCCGGAACAGGGTAAGAAAAGATTTCAGTTGGTTTCGGCCTTTTCCGCAGCAGCTTCCTTTTCATTCAGCTTTTCCTTTGCAACAGCAAGCATCAGCTTAATGCGGTTTTCCTGATTTACTCTCGGCGCACCGGGATCGTAGTCGATAGCAACTATATTAGCTCTGCTGTCACGCTCTTTTATCTTGCGTATCATGCCCTTGCCGTTGATGTGATTCGGCAGACAGCCGAATGGCTGTGTGCATACGATATTCTCAAATCCGCATTCCACAAGCTCAAGCATTTCGCCCGTCAGCAGCCAGCCTTCACCCATTTTGCTGCCGTAGCCCACTACACCCTTTACAAGCTCCTTAGTGTGCTGATAACGGGTTATAGGTCTGAAACCATGCTTCTCCTGTGCGTCGATTACAAGATTTTCATAGTCTGTGAGGAAGTTCATCAGTTTCTTTACAACAAAATACTTAGCCTTGCTTCCGCCGTACAGCTTATAGTCCTCAAGACGGTTATCTACCTTAAACATCGCAAAGCCTAAAATTCCCGGCAGATTTATTTCGCAGTCCTGTTCTCTCAGGAACTGCTCAAGATTATTATTGCCTAAAGCGGCATATTTTACATATATTTCGCCTACAATTCCTACCTTTATCTTTGGGGTGCGGTTTATTTCTATCTTGGAAAAATCCTCAGCGATTCTGTCAAGGTATTTTGCAAGCTCTGCCCTCTTGAAGCCGTGACCCTCTGAAAGTATTATCGTAAGTCTTTTTGTCCATTTGTCAATAAGTGCCTCGCAGTCGCCTTTATTTACCTCATACGGGCGCACCTGATTGGCAACGCTCATTATAAGGTCGCCGTAAAGACCTGCGGCGGCTATTCTTCTGAGCAGAGGAAGTGTGATATTGAAGCCCGGATTTTTCTCCATGCCGGACATATTCAGTGAAATTACGGGTATCTTTTCATAGCCTGCCTTAACAAGTGCCTTTCTCAGCAGATGAATGTAATTAGATGCACGGCAGCCGCCGCCGGTCTGTGTGAGCAGCAGCGCTATTTTATTGACATCATACTTTCCGCTCTGTACAGCATGAATTAGCTGCCCTATTGTGAGTATAGCAGGATAGCAGGTGTCGTTGTGGACATATTTCAGTCCGACCTGTGCTATTTCAGGGCCGTCTGTTTCAAGCAGTTCGACCTTATAGCCGAACTTTGAAAAGATGTTCTTTATTATATTGAAATGAATGCTTGCCATCATCGGGAAAAGAATGGTATATTCCTTTCTCATTTCCTTTGTAAAAAGCAGTCTGCCTGATTTGTCATAAACTAATTTTGCCATAGATATCACCCCTGCCGCATTATTCGTCCAGAGCGGCAAGCAGGCTGCGCAGCCTTATTTTTACCGCTCCTAAATTGGTTATCTCGTCAATTTTTATCTGAGTATATATCTTATTGTGGCGCTCAAGGATAGCACGCACTTCGTCGGTAGTAATAGCATCAACACCGCAGCCGAAGGAAACAAGCTGTACAAGGTTCATATCCTTATGGCGGCTTACATACTCTGCGGCAGCATACATTCTTGAATGATATGTCCACTGGTTGAGGACTCCCGTTGTGCGGCGCTTTTCGTAGCAGCTTACAACATCTTCCGATACTATAGCGACATCAAAGCTCGTTATAAGCTTATCTATGCCATGGTTTATTTCGGGATCGGCATGGTAAGGTCTGCCGGCAAGTACAAGAATATTCTTCTTTTCTTTTCTTGCCTTCTCAATTATCTTTCTGCCGTAAATCCTTATCTTTTCAAGATGTGCTTCATACTCTGCATATGCGGCCTTTGCGGCAGCCTTTACCTCATTGAGTGAAATAGCTCCCCAGAGTTTCTGAAGCTCGGGACATATTTTTTTGGGAAAGTCCTTAGGACGGTGTATGCCTACAAATTCATGGAAGAATCTGATGTTTTCTATTTCCTTTACATTGGCGAAAATTACCTCGGGATAATATGCTACAACAGGACAGTTGTAATGGTTGTCACCAAGGTTTTCGTCAAAGTTATATGACATACAGGGATAGAAGATGTTCTTTATTCCGTTGTCAAGCAGCCATTGAATATGACCGTGAATAAGTTTTGCCGGGAAGCATACTGTATCTGACGGTATAGTCTGCTGACCGTTGAGATAAAGCTTGCGGTTTGAAAGCGGAGATGCCACTACCTCAAAGCCGAGCTTTGTAAGGAATGTATGCCAGAAGGGCAGCAGCTCAAACATATTGAGTCCCATAGGAATACCTATTTTTCCGAGCTTTCCGGGTTTTGGAGCGTATTCCTTGAGAAGCCTGAGCTTGTACTGATAGATATTCATGCTTTCGTCCGGAGATTTCTTTGTGACGGGTTTTTCGCAGCGGTTGCCTGCTATGAATTTTCTGCCGTCACTGAATGTATTTACTGTAAGACGGCAGTTATTGCTGCAGCCTCCGCAGTTAATGGAGCGTATTTCGTGGGTAAAGCTGTTCAGCTTCTCCATTGTAAGTATATCTGATGAGCTTTTTGAGCTTGTCTTATCTCTTGCATAGAGTGCAGCACCGTATGCGCCCATAAGTCCAGATATCTCGGGGCGTATAACATTAACACCCATTTCCTGCTCGAAGGCTCTGAGAACTGCGTCATTAAGGAATGTTCCGCCCTGAACAACTATTTTTTTGCCAAGCTCCGAAGGGTTGGCAACACGGATTACTTTATAAAGTGCATTTTTTACAACACTGAGGCAAAGTCCTGCGGAAATATCCTCTATTGTTGCTCCGTCCTTCTGAGCCTGCTTTACGGAAGAATTCATAAATACCGTACAGCGTGAGCCGAGGTCGACGGGCTGTTTTGCGAGAAGTCCGAGCTTTGAAAACTCCTCTGATGAATAGCCAAGCGCATTTGCAAAGGTCTGCAGGAATGATCCGCAGCCGGAGGAGCAGGCTTCGTTGAGGAATATGTTGTCAATGGCTCCGCCTCTTATCTTGAAGCACTTGATATCCTGTCCGCCTATATCTATGATGAACTCTACATCGGGCATAAAGCTTTTTGCAGCGGTAAGATGTGCGATAGTCTCCACGACACCTATATCAACACCGAAGGCGTTCTTTATTATCTCTTCACCGTAGCCCGTTACAGCCGAGCCGGCTATCCTTATATCGGGAGCCTGTTCATATACATGAGTAAGAAAGCTTTTTACAATGGGTACGGGATTTCCGCTGTTCGGCAGATATTCCGAATACAGCAGTGTTCCGTCCTTTGAGGTTACAACACCTTTAACGGTGGTAGAGCCTGCATCAATACCGATATATGCTCTGCCTGTGTAGGTCTTGAGGTCGCCCCTTTTTATTTTTGCCTTTGCGTGACGCTCACGGAATTCATCAAGCTCCTGCTGTGTTTTGAACAGCGGCTTATTGAAGGCAAAGTTTCCCGAGCCTCTGTATACTGATATTTTATCAATGACTGCATCAAGATCGGCAGTTTTTTCTGCACAGAGTGCGGCGCCCATAGAAACGTAATAAAGCGAATTCTCGGGACATATGCCTTCGGTTTTAAGCGATTTGTCGAAACTCTTTCTGAGCTGAGGTATGAATGTAAGAGGACCGCCGAGATATACTATATTTCCCTTTATTTCTCTGCCCTGTGCAAGACCTGCTATAGTCTGATTTACAACAGCGCCGAAAATACTTGCAGCTATGTCGGTCTTTTTGGCTCCCTGATTGAGCAGCGGCTGAATGTCAGTCTTTGCAAAAACGCCGCAGCGTGAAGCGATAGTATATATCTTTTCGTGCTTTTCTGCAAGACCGTCAAGCTCCTCTATCGGTACATTAAGAAGTGTAGCCATCTGGTCGATGAAAGCTCCTGTGCCGCCTGCACATGAGCCGTTCATTCTTACCTCCATGCCGCCTGAGAGGAACAATATCTTTGCGTCTTCGCCTCCAAGCTCGATGATGACATCGGTATCGGGAAGAAATGTATTTGCGGCTACTCTGGTAGCATATACCTCCTGTATGAAGTCAATGCCGCAGGCATCGGCAACACCCATTCCTGCCGAGCCTGACATAGCGATAAGGGCATTGTCGGCGTCAGGCAGCTCTTTGCGAAGCCTTCGCAGCAGCTCGGAAATTTTTTCGGTTATCTGGGAGTAATGCCTTTCATATACGTTGTAAACAAGCTTGTTATTTTCGTCAAGAGCGGTGCATTTCACCGTAGTTGAGCCTATATCAAGACCGATTTTCAGCATTCGGACACACATTCTTTCTGTAGGGTAGTAGAGGGCGGCCCTGAGGAGTACGACTTTTTTCCTTCTGACCGCTTTGATAGTATACAGCAAACCGGCGCTGCGGATCCAAAGCAGCCGTTCCTTTGGCTTTTCCTATAGTTATACTCTTACTATTATAACGATTATTCCGGAATTTTGGTGCTTTAAAAGAATTAAACAAGGAGCAAAGCTCCAACAAGCTCGCTTGATTGGAGCGAGCGACGCCGTCAACAGACGTCGGGGAGCTTTAGCTCCT
>CACXGH010000239.1 GCA_902767175.1 uncultured Ruminococcus sp. | reverse complement strand
GATGCAGGCATCGGCGTTATCATGGACGTTGTTTACAACCATACATATAACACACAGTACTGCTTCAATCAGCTCGTTCCCGGTTATTTCTACAGACCCGGTCAGAATACATCAGGCTGCGGCAATGACGTTGCTTCCGAGCGTTCAATGGTAAGCAAGTTCATCGTTGATTCTGTAAAGTATTGGGCAGACGAGTATCATCTTGACGGTTTCCGCTTCGACCTCATGGGTATCCTTGATGTTGATACTATGAACGGCGTTCGTGCAGCAGTTAATGATGTAGATCCTTCTATCATCATCTACGGCGAAGGCTGGAACATGGGCTCAGTTCCCACAAAGACAGTCAAGATGGCTAACTACCTTAACGCAGCAGACACTCCCGGTATTGCATATTTCAGCGATACTATCCGTGATATGATCAAGGGCAGCGTATTTGACGCTACCGAGAAGGGCTTTGTAAACGGCGAATCAAAGCACTACAAGGCTATCGTAAGCACAGTTCAGTACACAAAGAAATGGTCTCCCTCTCCGACACAGATCATCAACTATGCGGACTGCCATGACAACCTCACACTCTGGGATAAGATCAGATCATCTAACCCCGATGACAGCGAGGAGCTTCAGATCCGTCAGAACAAATTTGCTGCTGCAATTGTTCAGACAGCACAGGGCGTTCCCTTCATGATGAGCGGTGAGGAATTCCTCCGCACAAAGACAAAGGCTGACGGCACATTCGAGCATAACAGCTATGCTTCACCCGACAGCGTAAATGAGCTTGATTATTCAAGAGTAGCTCAGTATTCAGATGTTTATGACTACTATAAGGGTCTTATCGAGTTCCGTAAGGCTCATCCCGCTTTCAGAATGTCATCTGCTGATGAGGTAAATTCAAAGTTCCACGAAGCATTTGACTACACAACTGAAAAGGGCGTTTCTGCTTACTTCATCGACGGTGATGCTAACGGCGAGCAGGCAGAGCAGATCATGGTTATCTATAACGGTCTTCTCACAGATACAACAGTTAACCTCCCCGAGGGAGATTGGGACGTATTTGTAGATGACACTAACGCAGGTAACGAGGTTATCGTAACTTGTACAGAAACTGTTGTAGTTCCTCAGCTTTCAGCTATGGTACTTATCAAGGGCTATACTGTTCCTGAGAAAAAATTCGATATCACAGAGCATACAGTAGGTATCGTTGGTTCGTTCAATGGTTGGGGCAACGATGGCGCAGTCGATGTTCCCATGACAGACGACGACGGCGACGGTGTTTACGAGGGTAACGTAATTATTGATAACGTAACCGAAGATATGGTTTCAGAAGCTACTACATGGAAGATCATTGACGGTAAAGAACAAGTTGTTTCAAGGGAGTTCTCCGGCGTACAGTTCAAGATTCGTCTTGACGGTGAGTGGTCAAACAGTTGGGGCGAGTATGAGAAAGATTATGATCGTACATGGAACAGCCAGACAAACTTCTGTGCAGAAGCGCTTCCCGGTGACAAGCTTGCTATCCATGTAAAGCTTGATACAACTAAGATAGCAGAGGGCGCTGAGGCAGAATTCAGCATTGAAGATCCCGATGCATTCTATGTATGGGATGCAAGCTTTAATGCGACTATCGAAAGAACCGAGCCTGAGCCGGAGCCTTATGAAGAGCCTGAATATATTAAGGGACACACAGTAGGTATCGTTGGTTCCTTTAACGGCTGGGGCGCAGACGGAGATGTTCCCATGAATGATGACGACCACGATGGTATCTATGAGGGAACTATCGAGATTCCTGAGGTCACAGAGGATATGATACTTGAAGCTACAACAGATGCAGGTCCTGCAGGTGTTGTCTCAAGAGGCTTCTCAGGTGTACAGTTCAAGATCCGTCTTGACGGTGACTGGACAGCAAGCTGGGGCGAGTTTGAAGAAGCATATTGCCGTACAAACAACAGCCAGACTAACTTCTGCGCTAAGGCAGAGGTAGGCAAGCCTCTTACGATCCATGTATACCTTGACACTACCAAGGTAGCAAATGGCGCAGAGGAAGATTATACGATCGATGACGAGGAAGCTTACATGGTATGGGCAGCCGGATTTACGGTTGAAGGCGAAGAGCCCGAGCCTGAGCCGCAGCCTGAGCCTGAACCCGAGCCGCAGCCCGAGCCTAAACCCGAGCCGCAGCCTGAGCCGCAGCCCGAACCTCAGCCCAAGCCTTCACAGGATAGTGATACAAGCAAGGTTACTCCTACTCCCACACCCGATCCTGTAAAGACTGGTGATTCTGCAAGCGCTGCAGTAGCAGCAGTTGCTATACTCGTTTCCGGTATTGCTATCATGGCTGTTGTTTTCTCAAAGAAAACAAGACGCTCAAGATAAGCCGAGTAAATGTTGAAAACCGCTTCTGATCGTAGAACGGTTATCCCGGAATAATAAAATCTCCCCAAAACTGATTGTTTTGGGGAGGTTTTTTTTGTCTTAATGCAGAAATTCTGTAAATTGACAGATTTTATTGTATGACATTCTAAAATATGATATAATAACTTCGTTTGTAAGGTTTATTATGTCATAAAAGAGGGATATTTGTGGATAAGAGAGAAAATTTGAGAAATATTGCTATTATCGCCCATGTCGATCACGGTAAAACTACCCTTGTAGATCAGCTCCTCAGACAAAGCGGTATTTTCAGAGAAAATGAAGCAGTAGCCGAAAGAGTTATGGATTCTAACGACCTTGAAAGAGAAAGAGGTATCACAATCCTTTCAAAAAATACTGCCGTTATGTACAACGGTACAAAAATCAATATCGTGGATACTCCCGGCCATGCTGATTTCGGCGGTGAGGTTGAGCGTATTCTTATGATGGTGGACGGTGTTCTTCTTCTTGTAGATGCTTTTGAGGGCTGTATGCCGCAGACACGTTTTGTTCTTAAAAAGGCACTCGGACTCGGCAAGAAGCCGCTTGTAGTCGTAAATAAGATCGACCGTCCAGGAGCAAGACCTGCTGAGGTCGTTGACGAGGTGCTTGACCTTTTTATTGAACTTGGTGCAGATGAAGACCAGCTTGACTTTCCTGTTGTTTATGCTTCTGCAAGAGACGGATATGCATCTCTTGATCCCGATAAGACCGGTACTGATATGCAGCCCCTGTTCGAGAAAATCCTTGAGGAAATTCCTGCTCCGCAGGGTGATATGAACGGCCCTCTGCAGCTCCTGTTCTCCAATGTCGACTATGATGAATATGTCGGCAGAATCGGTATAGGAAGG
This sequence comes from uncultured Ruminococcus sp., assembly GCA_902767175.1. Classification (GTDB taxonomy): domain Bacteria; phylum Bacillota; class Clostridia; order Oscillospirales; family Acutalibacteraceae; genus UBA1213. The sequence goes on along the minus strand of CACXGH010000239.1, from coordinate 20,102 downwards.
GTAGAGCGCGGTTCCTGCAAGGTTGGTCAGAATATTACTCTCTGCCATAATGACGGCAGCAGAAAGAATGCCAAAATTACAAAGCTCTACCAGTTTGAGGGTCTTAAAAGAGTTGAAGCCGATAGTGCTATGCTCGGCGATATAGTTGCAGTATCGGGTATTTCTGACCTCAATATCGGTGAAACAGCCTGTGACCCCGAGCATCAGGAACCGCTGCCCTTTGTAAAAATAGATGAGCCTACAGTATCAATGCTCTTTATGGTTAATAACAGTCCCTTTGCAGGTCACGAGGGAAAGTATGTTACTTCAAGAAATATTCGTGAGAGACTGTTTAAAGAAGTAGAAACAAACGTAGCAATGCGTGTTGAGGAAACGGATTCTGCCGATACATTCAAGGTATCAGGCAGAGGCGAGCTTCACCTGTCGATCCTCATAGAGACAATGCGCCGTCAGAATTATGAATTTCAGGTTTCACGCCCGAAGGTTATCATGAAGGAGATAGACGGCAAGACCTGTGAGCCTATGGAGCTTCTTATGATAGAAGTGCCTGATAATTATGTCGGTGCAATTATGGAAAAGCTCGGCCCGAGAAAGGCAGAGCTGCTTAATATGGGTACCCGTGAATCGGGAGTGACACATATAGAATTCCGTATTCCTGCAAGAGGTCTTATGGGCTATCGCTCCGAGTTTATGACGGATACAAACGGAAATGGTATAATGAACCATATCTTTGACGGTTATGAGGAATATAAGGGCGATATACAGTCCCGTATGCAAGGCTCCCTTATTGTACATGAGACGGGCGAAAGCACCGCTTACGGTCTCTTTGCTGCTCAGGAAAGAGGACGACTCTTTATTGGGCCTGGTGTACAGGTATATGAAGGTATGGTTATCGGTGCTAACCCGAAGAATGAGGACATGGTTGTCAATGTCTGCAAGAAAAAGCATATGACAAATACCCGTGCATCAGGCTCTGATGACGCACTCAAGCTTACACCGCCGACTATCCTCAGTCTTGAACAGTCTCTTGAATTCATAGCTGATGATGAGCTTGTAGAGGTTACTCCACGTTCGATACGCATGAGGAAAAGGATACTTAATAAGGAGCAGCGTCTCAAGGCTCAGAGCAGAGGCGGCTGAACATGGAATATGTGATATTCGACCTTGAATGGAACAGCGGATACTGCAAAAGAACCAAGGGCTTTATTAATGAAATAATCGAGCTTGGGGCTGTGAAACTTGATGAGCAGATGAATATTATAGGGCAGTTCTCTATATTTATCCGCCCCGAGATCACAAAGAGATTAAATCATACTGTAAGAGAGCTTACACAGCTGACAAATGAAGACCTCGTACATGGCTCAACATTCGGCTATGCTGTCAGTAAATTCAAAAAGTTTACGACCGGCTGCGTTATTATGAGCTGGAGTACAAGTGACCTTAATGCCCTTGAGTCAAACTGCGAGTATTATTATAAATCGAAAAAGATCCCTTTCTTGGAGAGATATGCAGATGTGCAGGCATATTGTCAGGAGGTACTGAACAGACCGGACAAGAATCAGATAGCACTTCAATCTGCTGCAGAGCTGCTTGATATCAGCACAGATGATATCCCGCTGCACAGGGCGGTGGGGGACAGTATACTTACTGCGAGGATAATGAAAAGGCTGTATGACGCTCAGCGTTTTGAGAAATATATCCAAAAAGCAGATGATGAGTTTTATGACAGGCTTAATTTTCACAGCACTTTCATAGTAAATATCGACAATCCGCTAATAGATAAGACGGAGATGTTTTTTGACTGCGATGAATGCACCGCAAGGTGCGATGCTGCAGAGGAATGGAAGGTGCGTAATAAAGCTTTTTATAATGAGTTTCTTTGTCCGTCATGCGGAAAAAAATTCAAGGGAAGAATACAGTTCAAGCTGACCTATGACGGAGTGACGATAATTAAGAGAATAGTCCCTGAGAAGAATGATGAGCAGGAAAACTCTGAATAACAGATGACACCTGCAAAAAGAAATATTTCAAAGCTATGGCACGGTATTCGGTTGTGAGTTTACCGTGCCTTTAATATATATGAAATACTTCTTATGTGAATAATGTACATAAAATTGTTAAATAACTCTGTTTTATAAAGGTGTATGAACTATGTATACATAAAGTAGGAAAATTACGACTTTTTTTTAGTGATTAACGAGAAAATAAGATTGAATTTTCAGCTGAAATATGGTTTAATAAAACCTGAGACACTATACTTTTGTCTTGAAAATCTGAGAAAAGGAGAATGTGTTGAATGGCAAGTGAAATGCTAAAGGCTGTACTTGAAACAGAGGCTGAATGCTCCGCAAAAGAGGCTCAGGCAAAAAAAGATGCCGATGCAGATATTCAGAGGGCGAGACAAAAAGCCTCTGAGTTAGTGGAACAGGCAAAAAGTCAGTCTGAACAAATGCTGTCCGACAATGAAGCTGAGATCCGTAAAAAATCGGATTCTGACCTTCAAAGGGCAAGAAAAGAGGCTCAGTCACAATGCTCCGCTATTTCAGCTAATGCCGAAAAAAATATCGGAAATGTAAAAAAACTTGTTGTCGGAATGCTGACGGACAGTTCTGTCTGATTTCAGCGGTGACTTCAAAGAACAGTAAAGTGTGGTGATAAACAATTGGCAAAGTTAAAAATGAAATCGGTAAGAATCATCGCTCTTAAACAGGACAGAAAGCGTATTCTTGAACATCTTCAGGACAGTGCGCTTGTTCAGGTAAAAAAGAATGATGAGCTTGCAGAGGGTTTCCGACGCTCCGATAAGACAGCACAGCTCAAGCAGTTTGAGCGGAATGCCGAGCTTACAGAGCAGGCTCTGAAAATACTCGATAAGGCAGCTCCTCAAAAAAAAGGAATGCTTTCAAGCTTTAAGGGCAGACCGGAGATAGACCCTGATGAGATCGGAAGAATAGCGGCTGACTCCGCTAAAATTATCAGCGTGTGTCAGAAAATATGCAAGCTTGAAAAGCAGAGGGCAGACTATGCCGCCGAGCAGGTAAGAATAAAAACCTCGCTTGCACAGCTCGAGCCGTGGAAAAAACTTGATATCCCTCTTAATACGAAGGACACTCCCACAACAGCGGTGCTTATCGGTACTCTGCCTAAGCTCTTTGATGATGTGACTCTCTCCGAGGCTCTTGCAAAGGAAGCTCCTGAGCTTGTATTTGAATTTGAGATACTCTATTCATCATCAAATCTTACCTGTATCTCTCTTTTTACACCCAAAAAGCAACGAGAACAGGCGGAAAGAGCTTTGCGTACTATAGTTTTTTCCCAGCCTCTGAACCCGACGAGCCGTACGCCTGTTGTAAAGGCACAGCGCCTTGCGGATAAGAGTGAGGAAATCGCAAAAAAGGACGATGAGGCAAGAGATGAGATAGTCTCACTTGCCGAATACCGTGAAAAAATCTGTGAAACACAGGATTATTTTGTACTCAGATCTGAAAAGTACAGGGTGATATCACAGCTTGACCAGACAAAGCATATTTTTGTTCTCTACGGTTATATTCCTGAAGAGGACTGTGAAAAGCTTGAAATAATGTGCAATAAAATAGCGTCATGCGTTGTTGAATTTGATGATGCGGGCGATGATGCACCCGTCAAGCTGAAAAATAATAAATTCGCAGAGCCGGCTCAGAGTATTGTTACAATGTACTCAACACCGTCTCATGAGGATATCGACCCGACCCCGATACTTGCTTTTTTCTTCTATTTCTTCTTTGGCATGATGTTTTCGGATGCAGGCTATGGTCTGCTGATGATTATTGCAACAGCAATTGCGATAAAGGTATTCAAACCCGATAAGCGTATGAGAAATAACCTCAGGCTTTTCCAATACTGCGGTGTTGCTACCGTGTTCTGGGGACTTGTCTTCGGCAGTATCTTCGGTGATGCCCCTGCTATGTTCTATAAGATGTTTACAGGTAATGAGATAACTATGAGAGAGCTTCTGCCGTGGCCTGTTCTTGACACACAGAAAGATGCTCTGATGATAATGATATTGTCAATCGCTCTCGGACTTGTTCATATCCTTGTGGGTATGGGATGCAAGTTTTATGTCTGTCTGAAGCATAAACAGTATGCAAAGGCGTTCTTTGATACGGGATTATGGATGCTTATGCTTATTGGCTTTGCGGTGCTGGCTGTAGGCATGGCTGTGACACCTGTGATGATATACGTCGGAGCAGGAATCGCAATAGCCTGTGCAGTCGGGCTGATACTCACACAGGGCAGAGAAAAGAAAGGTATTTTCGGCAAGATTATCGGAGGCATTGCGTCACTGTATGATATAACAAGCTATATCAGTGACCTTCTCAGTTATTCAAGACTTCTTGCACTCGGACTTACAACGGGTGTAATGGCTCAGGTATTCAATATGCTGTCAAATCTTTTCGGAACAAGCGTTATCGGCATATTCTTTATGATACTTGTATTCCTTGCAGGTCATGCCATTACGATAGGTCTGAATGCTCTCGGCTCTTATGTACACACAATGAGACTGCAGTATGTCGAGATGTTCAGCAAATTCTATGAGGGCGGCGGAAAGCCCTTTGAGCCGTTCTCAACAAAGAGTAAGTATTTCAAGACAAAGGGCAGCAATGAAGAATAAGGACATTTGTCCTCATAAACGGAGGTAAATAATATGGACGGAATAATGGGTATGTTTTTGGCAATTCTTGCGGCTGCTATCGCAACCGTATTCGCAGGTATAGGCTCTGCAAAGGGTGTAGGAAGTGCAGCTCAGACAGCTATGGGTGTTCTCTCCGAGGACTCTTCCAAGTTCGGTAAAATGCTCGTGCTTACGCTTCTTCCCGGTACACAGGGACTTTACGGCTTTATCGTAGGCTTCCTGATTCTTATCAATTGCGGTGTTCTCGGCGGAGACCTGCCTACTCTTGGTCAGGGCTTTGCTTTCCTCGCAGCTTCTGTAGCTATCGGTGCCGGCGGTATGATCTCAGGATTTGCACAGGGCAAGGCTGCTGTTTCAGGCATTACTATGACAGCAAAGGACGAAAAGAACTTCTCTAAGGCAATGGTTTCCATTACACTCGTTGAGATCTATGCACTTCTTGCCTTTATTGTATCACTTCTTGTTGTTATCTCTGTTCCCGGTCTTAAGATATAACAGGCGGATACAGGAAAAACAAAGAATTCGTTTATAAAGGTGGGTAGTGTGTATGAGCAGCGGTGAAAAAATACTGTCCGTCATCAGAGAGGACAGTGAAAAGACTATCGAAGAAATAAAAAACCAGAGCAAGGCTAAATGCTCCTCAATTATCGAAAAAGCCAAGGCAAAGGCTGATGAGATAATCAGTAATGCCGAGAAAAAGAAGGCTGAGCAGACAGAAAAGCTTACAAAGGCATCTAAAAGCAGGATAGAGCTTGAAAAGAGAAATATCCTTCTTAAAGCAAAGAGAAAAGAGATAGATAAGGCTGTTGATGCTGTGCTCGTATACATGAGTGAGCTTGAGGACAAGCAGTACTTTGAGCTTATTTATAAGTTTGCTTCTACCCTCGGAAATAAAGAGGGTATAGTGTTCCTCGGAGAAAGAGACATTAAAAGAGTACCGGAAGATTTTGAAAAAAAGCTTTCGGAAAGCGGCATTAAAGCGACACTCAGCATGATACCCGATAAGAGCATTAAAACAGGCTTTATTCTTAAAAACGGTGATATCGAGGATAATATGAGCTTTGAGTCGGTTATAGCCGAAAAAAGAGAGGCTGTAGAGGACCTTATCAACCGAGAGCTTTTTAAGGATTAAGGGGGATAATATGGCTTTATCGTATGAATTTTCCATAGGCTCTGTCCGTGCGAAGGAGAATTCGATGTTCTCCGAGCCTGATGTTGAGCAGATGCTTTCCCTTAAAAGCGAAAATGAGCTTGTAAACTATCTCAAGGATAAGGGCTACGGTGACGGTAATACCGTAGATGAGATAATAGAGAGCAATACTCAGAAAATGTGGCGGTATATAAGAAGTATCGCACCCGATATGGAGCTGTTCTCTCCCTTTTTTATAAGAAATGATATCCATAATCTTAAGACAGTGCTCAAGGGCGTGATGTCAGACAGCAAATATGAAGCTCTTCTTATCGAACCATGCACGATAAAAAAAGAGGATCTGATAAAGGCTGTCGAAAACAGACGGTTTGATTCTTTCCCTCAATGGCTTGTGCGCCCTGCAAACAGAGCGTATCAGATACTTGCCGAAACCAAGGATGCAAGGCTGAGCGATGCGTATATAGACAGAGGTGTACTTGATAAGCTTATAGACGAGGGTAACCGCACCCGTTCTGTATTCCTCAAGGAATATATCTATACTTTCGTGTTCTTCGTCAATGTTAAGACGGCTCTCAGAGGAGCAAAGGCAGGGGTAAGCAGGTACTTTCTTGAGAAGGCACTGTGTGACTGTCCTGAATTTGATAAGCCGGAGGTAGTCAGACTGTCGCTTCAGGGAAGTGAAGCACTGATACAATACCTCGAAAAGCAGAGAGCGTATAGCTGCGATAAGGCAATGGCAGCGTTTTCGGAGTCGTCATCTCTGTTTGAAAAATATGTCGACAACCTGCTTATACAGGCTGCCAAAAGGCTGTGCAGGCTTTCAAGCGAAGGCCCTGAGCCGCTGCTCGGTTATTATATCGGCTGTGAATATGAAAGAAAGATGATATATATTATAGCAGGCGGCATAAAGACAAATACACCGCCTGAAAGAATAAGAGAAAGGCTGCGTGAGATATATGGCTAAAAGTATCGCTGTAATAGGTGACAGTGAAAGTATAAAGGGCTTTGGCGCAGTGGGTATGGATATGTTCGTCTGTGACGAACCGGTAAGCTCACCGCAGCTTCTGAAACAGATAACGGAAAATGACTATTATGCTATCATCTATATGACTGAGGAAATATTCGAGGCCTCCGCCAAGGAAAGAGAAAAATTTGCGGAAAAGGCTGTACCTGCAATAATACCGCTGCCGGGTGTCAGAGGAAATACAGGTATAGGACAGAGGAGACTTTCCTCTTTTGTAGAACAGGCAGTTGGCTCGGACATACTCTTTAAAAATTGAGGTGTGAAACTTGATAAGCGGAATTATAACTAAGGTAGCAGGCCCTCTCGTTATAGCGGAGGGAATGCGAAATGCAAATATGTTTGATGTCGTTCGTGTAAGCAGTCAGAGACTTATCGGTGAGATAATCGAAATGCACGGAGATAAGGCATCAATACAGGTTTATGAGGAAACATCCGGCCTCGGACCGGGTGAAAAGGTCGAGTCTACAGGCGTACCGCTTTCCGTAGAGCTTGGCCCCGGTCTTATCGGCGCTATCTATGACGGTATACAGCGCCCTCTTAATGAAATAATGAAGGTCGCAGGAAATAACCTGACGAGAGGTGTTGAGGTGCCTTCTCTTGACCATAATAAAAAATGGCACTTTACGCCTGAGGTAAAGGCAGGCGCAAAGGTGCAGGCAGGCGATGTTCTCGGTACGGTGCAGGAGACAAAAGCTGTTCTCCATAAGATCCTTGTTCCCAATAAAATGAGCGGCACTGTCAAAAACATAAAGGAAGGCGACTTCACGGTTGATGAGACAGTTGCCGTTCTTGAAAATGACGGAAAGACAGAGAATGTCTCAATGGCAGTAAAATGGCCTGTCCGTATCGGCAGACCTTATAAGCGCAAGCTTTCTCCCGATATTCTTCTTACAACGGGACAGAGAACTATTGATACGCTTTTCCCAATAGCTAAGGGCGGTGTTGCTGCCGTTCCCGGTCCCTTCGGCTCAGGCAAGACTGTAGTTCAGCATCAGCTCGCTAAATGGGCAGCAGCGGATATTATCGTATATATCGGCTGCGGTGAGCGCGGAAACGAAATGACAGATGTTCTGAATGAGTTTCCTGAGCTTAAAGATCCGAGAACAGGCAATTCTCTGATGGAGCGTACCGTTCTTATCGCCAATACATCGGATATGCCCGTTGCTGCCCGTGAGGCATCAATTTATACAGGTATTACAATTGCCGAATATTTCAGGGATATGGGCTATACGGTAGCTCTTATGGCTGATTCTACTTCAAGATGGGCGGAGGCACTTCGTGAGATGTCCGGCCGTCTTGAGGAAATGCCCGGTGAGGAGGGCTATCCTGCATACCTCGGCAGCCGTCTTGCTCAGTTCTATGAGCGTGCAGGCCGTGTTATAGTAAACGGTTCTGGCGATACTGAGGGAGCACTCTCTGTTATCGGAGCAGTATCACCTCCCGGCGGCGATATTTCCGAGCCTGTTTCTCAGGCAACGCTTCGTATCGTAAAGGTGTTCTGGGGACTTGATGCTTCTCTTGCATATAAGAGACATTTTCCTGCAATAAATTGGCTGACAAGCTATTCGCTCTATACAGACCAGCTTGCAAAATGGTTCTCGGAAAATGCTTCAAAGGACTTTATGGAGCTGAGGGGAAGAATAATGGCACTTCTGCAGGACGAATCTGAGCTGCAGGAAATAGTTAACCTTGTCGGTATGGACGCACTTTCATCAAATGACAGACTCAAGCTCGAAACTGCCCGCTCTATCCGTGAGGACTATCTGCATCAGAATGCATTTGATCCGACAGATACCTATACCTCGCTGAAAAAACAGGTGCTTATGATGAGAGCTATACTTCTTTGCTATGATAAATGCTCCGAAGCACTCGGAAAAGGCGCAGATATAGAAATGCTCATGTCTATGGCTGTCCGTGAAAGAATCGGCAGATTCAAATATGAGGAAGAGGAAAAAATTGACTCGGAATTTGAGTCTATCGGTGCAATTCTTGATAATGAGATAGAGGACGTTATTGAAAGGAGTGAGGACTGATGCCTAAGGAATACCGTACCATAAGAGAGGTCGCGGGTCCTCTGATGATGATAAGCGATGTTGAGGGGGTAACCTACAATGAGCTTGGTGAAATAGAACTGCCTAACGGTGAAAAACGCCGCTGTCAGGTGCTTGAGGTAGACGGCACAAATGCCCTCGTTCAGCTTTTTGACTCTGCAGCAGGCATAAACCTTGCTGAATCCAAAGTGCGTTTTTTAGGCAAATCAATGGAGCTGCCCGTGTCGTCTGATATGCTCTCAAGAGTTTTTGACGGACTCGGCAATCCTATAGATGACGGCCCTGCCATTATTCCGGAAAAGAGACTTGATATCAACGGCACTCCTATGAACCCTGCAGCCCGTGACTATCCTCAGGAATTCATTCAGACAGGTGTTTCGGCTATTGATGGATTAAATACACTCGTAAGAGGACAGAAGCTGCCTATTTTCTCGCCTTCAGGTCTTCCTCATGCACAGCTTGCTGCCCAGATAGCACGACAGGCTGCAGTAAAGGGGAAGGACGAGCAGTTTGCCGTTGTATTTGCAGCAATGGGTATTACCTATGAGGAGTCGGATTATTTTGTTCAGTCCTTCCGTGAGACAGGTGCTATAGACAGAACGGTAATGTTCGTAAACCTTGCAAATGACCCTGCAATTGAGCGTATTGCAACACCCAGAATGGCTCTTACCGCAGCAGAGTACCTTGCCTTTGATCTCGGTATGCACGTTCTTGTAATAATGACCGATATTACAAACTATGCCGATGCACTCCGTGAGGTATCTGCAGCACGAAAGGAAGTTCCCGGCAGAAGAGGCTATCCCGGTTATATGTATACTAATCTTGCCACTCTATATGAAAGAGCAGGCAGACAAAAGGGCAAGGACGGCTCTATTACACTTATTCCAATACTTACAATGCCCGAGGACGATAAGACACATCCTATCCCTGACCTTACGGGCTATATTACAGAGGGACAGATAATTCTGAGCCGTGAGCTTTACAGAAAGGGAATTACTCCCCCGATAGATGTTCTTCCGTCACTTTCACGTCTTAAGGATAAGGGTATAGGTGTCGGAAGAACAAGAGAAGACCATGCGGCAACAATGAACCAGCTTTTTTCTGCTTATGCAAGAGGAAAGGACGCCCGTGAGCTTATGATAGTTCTCGGTGAAGCAGCACTCACCGAAATAGATAAGAAGTATGCGGAGTTTGCAGAAGCCTTTGAGAGAGAATATGTATCTCAGGGCTATACTACAAACCGTACTATCGAAGAAACACTTGATAAGGGCTGGGAGCTTCTTCATATACTGCCGAGAAGTGAGCTTAAGCGTATCAAGGACGATATGCTTGACAAGTATTACGGCAAATAAGGCATAAGGAGCATTGCTATGGACATTATGAATGTAAACCCCACAAGAATGCAGATGACTAAGCTGAAAAAACAGCTTGTAACTGCAAAAAGGGGACATAAAATGCTCAAAGACAAGCGTGATGAACTAATGAGACAGTTTATTGAGCTTGTTCAGGAGAATAAGCGCCTTCGTGAGAAGGTTGAAGCCGAGCTTGCCGAGTGCAGTGCGCATTTTGTAAATGCAAGTGCTGTAATGAGCAAAAAGGCTCTTGATTCGTCGCTGATGTCCTCTAAGCAGCAGACAGGCGTTAATGTTGGCTCTAAAAATATAATGAGTGTCGATGTTCCTGTGTTTACGTCTGTCAGTCAAAGCCCCGAAAAAAACGATATCTATCCATACGGCTTTGCATTTACCTCATTTGAGCTTGACGATGCCGTTACGGCTCTTAATGACATTATGCCCGATCTGATAAGGCTTGCCGAGACAGAAAAAAGCTGTGAACTTATGGCTGCAGAAATAGAACGCACGAGAAGAAGAGTTAATTCTCTTGAGCACGTTATGATACCCCGTTATGAGGCTACTATAAAATACATTGCGATGAAGCTTGAGGAAAACGACAGAAGCAGCCGCACAAGACTTATGAAAGTCAAGGATATGCTTCTTGAAAAGGCTCACCATTATTCGCAGCGCAATGAATGAAATAATAAGGCTCTGACAGCATAACAACTGTCAGAGTCTTAATTGTGTATATCGTAAATTACGGCTTAATGCACATCATAGCAATAAGACCGCCTCTTTTTCCGCCGCTTGCCCTGTGAGAATAGAGCAGACCGCTGTTGCATTTTGTACAGACATCGCTTATAGTGATATTTATACTCAGAAGCCCTGCTTCAAGAAGCATTCGTCTGTTGGTTTCCTTTAAATCGACGAGGAACTTTCCGTGACCGAGAGTCTTTGTAAAATAAGCAGGCTTCAGCTCCGTAAGAGAAGCGAAGCGCTCATATACGGGAGTATCCACCTCATAGCAGCACGGGCCTATCGCTGGACCTACAACCGCTATTATATCCGTGGTGTCACAGCCGTATTTTTCCGTCATAACGTCTACGACCGCTTCACCTATTTTTTCGACAGTACCCCTCCAGCCGGCATGAGCCAAAGCTATGACACGCTTCTCAGGATCCGCAAAGTATAGGGGAGTACAGTCAGCATAATGCGTTACGAGAGTGACATTCGGCTCATTGGTGACAAGTGCGTCAACGCTCTCCATATCATGCTCACGGTAAATCCCGATACCGCAGTCTTCACTTGTAACGCATCTTACATTGGTATTGTGATCCTGTGATGAGCTTATAAGGGTGTTATAATCAAAGCCGGCGGCTTTGCAGAATATTTTATAGTTCTCTGTGACTCTCTCAGGGTCATCGCCTCGCTTGAAGTTGAGGTTCATTGACTTGAACTCTTCAGTGCTGACTCCGCCTATGCGTGTAGAGAAGGCATGATTTATGAAGGAAAGCTCTGACAGAGCAGGGAAGGTAAGAAAGCCTACTCCGTCAATAAAATTTAAGTCGGTATTATTGCTCTTAAAAACCATATCCGTTACCTCTTGAAAAATATAGGTATTTACATATTAAGACATAATATGTATAATAGAAAGGGTAAATGACGAAAAAAAGGAGGGTAAATATGTTCCTGTCGAAAAAAAAGCTTTTCGGAAACAACATTCCGCCTCGCTGTGAGTATTGTAAATACTGCCAAAAAAACAACAGCGGTAATCCGGTGTGTCCATACGGCACGGTTGATACGGGCGACACTTGTAAGAGATACGAATATGATCCGTTAAAGCGTGAGCCTCGTTCCCTGCCGACACTTCCGAAATTTACCGCCGATGATTTCAAGCTTTGAGGTATTATTACTTCAAGGCTTATTTTTTGCCGTCTGCAAGTGCTTCTTCAGCAAGCTCAAGTACAGATGTACAATGAGGGCAGCGTGTAGCCTCTATTGCTATCTCGCTCATACAGAAGGGGCACTTCTTTGTTGTAGGCTCTGCCTCAGGTTCGGGCTTTTTGCGTACATTCATCAACTTATTAACGCCCTTAACAAAAATGAAGATGATAAGAGCCATAATGAGGAAGTTGATAATAGCAGCTACGAAGTTACCGAGATTGATAGGACCTACGTTAAGCACAGCCATCATCTTTTTGAGCTGGTCGGGATCATTTGCGTCGAGTCCCATAGTAGCACCGATGATATACTGAACACCGGGCATAATAACATCATCGCAGAGAGATGTTACTATAGTCTGGAAAGCTCCGCCGATGATAACACCGACTGCAAGGTCAAGAACATTGCCTCTCAGAACAAATTCCTTGAATTCAGATGTGAACTTACCCATAGTTATTTTCACCTTTCTTTAAAAAAATTATGAAAACATTATAGCATAATTTATTGAATTCGTAAATAGTTTTATAAAAAATTTGCGGAAATCTGTCGATCCGGAAAGTAAAACAGAACATCAATAGCCCATAAGTCCCTCTATAGACTCATCGTTGATGATCCAATCGTTCACGTCAATATCAGTATGCCTGTCCTTGCTGTTGCGGATAATTATTTTCTCGATGCCTGCATTGATTATCATTCTCTTGCACAGTGAGCAGGCGGAAGCATTTTCAACATATTCGCCTGTTTTAGCGTCTTTTCCGACAAGGAACATAACGGAGCCTATCATATCCTCACGGGCGGCATTGATGATTGCATTTTGTTCGGCATGAACGCTTCTGCAAAGCTCATATCTTTCACCGCGGGGAACTTTAAGGTTTTCACGCACACAGTATCCCATGTCAATGCAGTTTTTTCTTCCTCTCGGAGCGCCGACATAGCCTGTTGAGATAATAGCATCGTTTTTGACGATTATAGCACCGTAATTTCTTCTCAGACAGGTACCTCTTTCGAGGACTGTTTCGGCAATGTCGAGATAATAGTTTATCTTGTCGGTACGCATATAATATCACTTCCTGACGATAGTTTTTTGGTTATATTACAGGATAATTATAAACTATAATTCATGTTTTTGCAACAATAATTACTGTATTCATGCAAAAAAAAGCCGCCTGAACGGCGGCATCACACAGCACCCAGATGGAAATATTTCCGGGTGTCTTCACTCTCGGTTTGCTGTGTCATAATGATATTACAATGTTTTTGATGTCACTGTCGGGTTTTTCTGTTGAGAAATCTTGTCCTGTATTTTGAGTAAACGATAGTCTGATCCTTGTACAGACCATAATATCCTGACATAAAATAACTTACTGCAATGGCGATCATAAAATAATAAACACCGCCTGCACCGAAAAGCTCAAAGCTTATCAGAAGAGATGTTATCGGGCAGTTTGTTACACCGCAGAACATAGCAATAAGTCCTATCGCTGCACATGATGTCGGAGAGAAGCCTATTATAGTGCCAAAGGTGCAGCCGAAGGTCGCACCGATAAAGAATGACGGAACTATTTCTCCTCCTCGGAAGCCCGATGCAATTGTTACGGCAGTAAACAGCATTTTTAAAATGAATGCATAGGGGACAGCTTCTCCCTGATTTACAGCCCTTGCTATTACCTCAACTCCTGCACCGTTGTAGTCCCTTGTGTTAAGCAGATATGAGAATAATACTATTACACAGCCTGAAATGAATATCCTTATGTACGGGTTTTTAAGATACTTTCTTAACAGATCGCCTGTTTTATGGAGAAGTACAATGAAGAGAATACTCAGTATGGCGCATAATCCTGACAAACATATTGTTTCAAATGCATTGAGGAATGTGAGAGAAGGAAATACAAGCTCCTTGAATGCGTGTTCCTTTAATCCGAAAAGCGATGAAAAATATGATGCGATCAGCGATGAAAAAACACAGGGGAGCAGTGCAGAGTAATACATTACTCCAACGCTCACTACCTCCAAAGAGAACATTACCGCTGCCATTGGTGTGCCGAATACAGCAGAGAAAGCAGCTGTCATTCCGCACAGAACAACGACATGCTTATCGGCATCATCAAAACGAAACCACCGCCCGAGCTGGTTTCCGAGACTTCCTCCAAGCTGCAGCGCCGCACCCTCTCTTCCTGCAGAGCCTCCGAAAAGGTGAGTGATGACAGTTGTAATAAAAATCAGAGGCGCCATTCGGAACGGTATTTCGCTTTTTGCATGAATGGTTGATAAAACAAGGTTTGTGCCTTTGTCGTCCTTATACTTGAAAAAACTGTAAAGAAATACAGTGACAAGTCCTCCGAGCGGAAGAAATAATATTATGAAATCATTTTCTTCACGGAAGTCGGCGGCACATTTCAGAAGAAATGAAAACAATGTGCTTACGGCTCCGACAAACAGACCTGCAATTATAGAAACGACAGACCATTTCAAGAATTTAAGAGTATGATGGGATATTTTCTTTGAATAAGCCTTGACAAACTTTTTAAACATCCTTGATACGCCTCATTCAACTGAATTCTTCATTCTTATAAATTCGTTCTCGTCAATAATCCTTATCCCCAGAGACTGTGCCTTTGTAAGCTTGCTGCCTGCTTCATCACCCGCAAGAACGAAGTCTGTTTTCTTTGAAACGCTTGACGATACTTTTCCGCCGAGACTTTCGATGATTTGTGCAGCCTCAGTTCTCTTGTAATTCGGCAGAGTGCCTGTTATAACAAAGGTCTTGCCAAGGAAAGGGCTGTCCTCTGAAACTGCCTTTTTCTCACTGAGTGATCTTGTATTAATGCCAAGCGCCTTGATTTCTTCGATCAGCTTTTTAGTTTCATCAAGGGCAAAATATGCAGCAGTGCTTTCAGCCATAATATCACCAAAGCCGTCTATTGATGAGATCTCTTCCTCAGAAGCGTCTGCTATTGCGTCAAGAGTGCCGAAATGATCTGCAAGCAGCTTTGCGGCCTTCTGACCGATATGTCTTATACCCAGAGCAAAAACTATTCTGTAAAGGTCGCTGCCTTTTGAGCGTTCTATCGCTTTTATCAGATTAGAGGCGGATTTATCCTGCTTCTTATCAAGTGTAAGAATATCTTCTTTTGTAAGGCGGTACAGGTCAAGCGGTGAAGAAATAAGTCCGCTCTCGTTAAGACTGTGCAGCACCTTTTCTCCGAGTCCGTCAATATCCATTGCATCTCTCGATACAAAATGTATCATGTGTCTCATGAGCTGTGCAGGACAGTCTGTGTTTGTACAGCGCAGTGCAGCTTCACCGTTTTCGTATGATACCGGAGAGCCGCATGAAGGACATACTGTCGGCATTCTGTATGGCAGAGCACCTTCTTTGTGCTTTGTGACAGATACAACTTCGGGGATTATCTCTCCTGCCTTGCGCAGTATTACGGTGTCTCCTATCCTTATATCCTTTTCTTTAATATAGTCCTCATTGTGCAGAGTTGCTCGGCTAACTGTCGTTCCTGCAAGTGTTATCGGCTCAAAAATTGCCGTAGGTGTAAGAACTCCCGTTCTTCCGACATTTATTTCTATATCAAGCAGTTCTGTTTCCTTTTCCTCAGGCGGATATTTATAGGCCTCAGCCCATTTCGGGAATTTTGCCGTGCTGCCGAGTATCTTTCTGTCATTAAGATTATCAACCTTGATGACAGCCCCGTCGATCTGGAAAGGCAGTTCTCCGCGCCGTTCTCCGATTTCTTCGATCCTTTCAAGCACCTCATCGCAGCTTTCGCATTTATAATAAAACGGCAGAACAGTAAAGCCAAGCTCCTGCAGATAGTCCAGCGACTGTTTGTGGCTGTTAAGTTCCTCGCCTTCTATCTGCTGAATGTTGAAGACAAATATATCGAGATCTCTTGCTTTGGTTATTTTAGCGTCCTTCTGTCTGAGCGAGCCAGCTGCAGCGTTTCTCGGATTTTTGAAGGGCTTTTCGTCCCTCTCCTCCTGAGCTTCGACCACTTTGCTGAAGCTTTCTACAGACATATAGACCTCTCCTCTTACCTCAAGATAGGGAAGGGCCTTGTTCAGTTTCATCGGCAGAGTTTTAATGGTTTTAAGATTATCAGTTATATCCTCACCTACAAGACCGTCTCCTCTTGTAGAGCCTCTTACGAAAATGCCGTTTCGGTATTCCGCAGACACGGACAGACCATCTATCTTTGGCTCGACAATATATATGGGGCTGCTGACTGACTCCCGTACCTTTCTGTCAAAATCCCTTATCTCATCATGTGAAAATGAATCGTGCAGGCTCTCCATGGGAACTGTATGCTCAACGGGAGAAAACTTCGCAGCAGCCTCACCGCCTACCCGCTGTGTCGGCGAATCGGGTGTTTTAAGCTCAGGAAATTCTCTCTCAATATCTTCAAGCTCCCTGAGCATCATATCATATTCATAGTCGCTTATCACGGGAGAATCAGTGTTGTAATAAAGGTCATTATGATAATTCAGTTCAGAACGGAGCTGTTCTGCTCTTGCTTTTGCTTTTGCATTTTCATGTTCCATATATAAACACTCCTTATAGTTATATCCGCTGTGGTTTTAGGGAAGTGCTGATTAAATTCAGTGTCTGTATTTCGCCGGTATTTTTCGTCAGGTTGTGCAAAAACACCGCAGGCAGCCTGTCGGTTGTCAAGGAATTTTGGTGCAAGACGGCGGAAAATAGGCAAGCAAGACAGGTGCTGAGCCGTAAGGTGTGATTTATTCAGCGATTTCTTAGCTTTATCCGAACAGAGTATTCGGGAAGGGCTTCCCGCATTATTATCCGCCGACAGTTCTTGCAAATCCTACTATCAGCGGCATAGTAATGACAGACAGCATGGTAGACAATGTAACAAGGTTTACCGAAAGCTTGGCGTCATTGTCGAATTTTGCGGCAAACATAGTGGTAGCAGCGGCAACGGGCGCAGAAGCAGCTATAACGCAGGTTATAAGCACAGTTCCTCTGATGCCGCACATCATCATTCCGCCGAAGGCTAAAAGA
Source organism: uncultured Ruminococcus sp. (assembly GCA_902767175.1). Lineage (GTDB taxonomy): Bacteria > Bacillota > Clostridia > Oscillospirales > Acutalibacteraceae > UBA1213. The sequence continues at coordinate 2,901 of CACXGH010000239.1, read as the reverse complement.
GGAATTGCTATCAGTCTGAATAGAACACAGATAAAGCCCTTTCCGTCCTTGAAGGCATCTCTGATTCTTGTCTGTGAGAGATAGTAGCCCACTATCATCATTGGCAGAGGTGTATTAAGATTTGCAAGGAAGCTCACGGGTTTTCCGATAATTTCAGGTATCGGCAAAGATGTAAGAAAAATAACAAAGCCTACGGCCATACCTATTATACAGGGATTAAGAACGATCTTTTTGACGGAAAGAGATTTTTTATCTCCGCTTGAGAGCCATACGCCGAATGTCCACATGACAATATTGAACACAACGATATACACCGCTCCGTAGAAAACACCGTCAGCACCGAGAATAGCCTGCTGCATGGGCAGGGACATATAACCGCAGTTGGAAAAAATAAGTGCAAAACGGTAGACTCTGTTTTTTTCGGGCTTTTTGTCATGAAAAACAAGCATAGCAATGACGATAGATACGATATGTATGCAAAGAGCTGCTGCACCTGCCGTAAGCAGACCGCCAAGCATACCCGTATCAAAAGGTCTTATGAAATTTTCGATAATAACGCACGGACAAACGATATAAAGAACTATATCGGTAACAGATTTTACCGTTTTATCATTGAGCATTTTTGTTTTTCCGCAAAGATAGCCTACAGCAATAAGTATGAACAGCTCAAGCACCTGTGTGCCGACAGTTATAAAATTCTCTCCCATATTATTTCCTCTTTTTTATTATTTATCAAAGCCTGCTCTTGAAATCCTGATAGCCGAATTTTTTCAGCAGTTTTGTACTTCCGTCTGCTTTTAAAAGATAGACAGCAGGCAGCGGCATACCATTGAAAGTGTTGTTCTTTACCATAGAATATATAGCCATATCGGTGAAAATAAGTTTATCTCCGATATTAAGCGGTTTTTCAAAGGAATAATCTCCGATTATATCCCCTGCAAGACAGGTAGGAGCACCGAGTCTGTATGTATAGGGCATTTCTCCTGCCTTGCCTGAGCCTATGATATACGGTCTGTACGGCATTTCGAGAACATCGGGCATATGACAGGCGGCCGATGTATCGACAACCGCTATTTCAATGCCGTTTCTTGTCCTGTCAAGCACAGAGCTTACAAGATAGCCCGCATTCAGCGCTATTGCTTCACCCGGCTCGATATAAACCTCAAGTCCGTATTTAGTCTTGATTTGTTCAATGCACTGAATGAGTTTATCAATATCATATCCCTGTCTTGTGATATGATGACCTCCGCCGAAATTTATCCATTTCATATTATAAAGATATTTACCGAACTTTTCTTCAACTGCTTTCAGAGTTCTTTCAAGAGTGTCGGAGCCTTGTTCGCACATTGTATGAAAATGAAGTCCGCTGATACCCTCGAGCTCATTCTCCTCAAAATTTTCAGGAGTAATGCCAAGCCTTGACCCTGTATAGCACGGATCATATATTTTTGTTTCTATTTCAGAATATTCGGGATTTATTCTAAGCCCGAATTCAATATTGCTGTGAGCAATTGCCTTTTCTCTGAAATACTTCCACTGAGAGAAGGAATTGAATACGATGTGGTCACATATTTTCAGAAGCTCATCGAATTCTTCATCACGGTAAGCAGGGGAGAACACATGGATCTGTTTATCTCCCATTTCCTCATAAGCGAGCCTTGCTTCAAATATACCGCTTGCTGTAGTACCGCTTATATATTTTGCTATAAGCGGATAGACATGATAAGCCGAAAAAGCCTTCTGAGCAAGCAGCACATGACAGCCTGTTTTCTTTTCCACTGTACTTAGCAGTTCAAGATTTGAAATAAGAGCTGCCTCGTCTATAACATAGCACGGAGTAGGCAGTGACATCAGCGCCTTTATTTTATTGTCTTGCATTTTATGACCTCCCGAAAAGCTTTTTACATACATTAAATAGCTAATGTCTTCAGACTAAATAATTTTACCATAAACACAGAGTGAATGCAATGTCGATTATCACAGCGGCACGGAAATCAACTTTTAAAAACTGATAGATGAGAGCGTATAAATTCCTTCTTCTAAAATTCAGTTTGTATGTTTATCTTCACAGAATTAGTCAGCGGTTTTAGGAAAGGGGGAATGGGGAATAACCCTTTTTCCGCCGGAAAAGGGTTTTCCCCATGTGACTGTCTGGCAAAATTGATTTCCGTGTCACAGCGGCGGAGTGCCTATAAAATTGACCGCAGCATTTTAATTACTGCGGTCGTCTTCTTATTTGAATTTCTTCCGGTTGTATTTTATCAATGCGATCTCGTATGCCTTTTCATACTGCTTTGCCATTGAAGTGCGGTCTGTTGTTATCAGTGTGTCCCGCACAAGCTGTCTTATTCTATTCCTCTTTTTTTCGTCAAGTCCTGCAAGGGTTTTCAGATACTTCGCAAACTCTGAATTCTTCTTGTAAACAAAGCCGTTGAGACCGTGGCTTATTGTTTTATTCACTATCTTTTCGCTGTCCTCTTTGACAAGTACGGGCAGACCGCACGCCATAGCTTCGACAAACGACATTGACATAAGACCGTCATCAGAAGAACATACATAAATGTCACAGGCTGAGTAAATATCGGGCATAATAGAGTTGGCAACTGCTCCCGTGAATACCACCATATCCTTGATTTTCAGCTTTGCACATACTCCTTTGAGATATTCCGTCTCTGTTCCGTCTCCGACGATCAGAAGCTGAATATTGTCTGTCTTCTTAATATATTTTGCGAAAGCACTGAGCAGGTATTCGAGGTTTTTCTCAACTGTCAGCTTGCCTGCAAAAACGGCTACTGTAGCCTTTGGGGACAGTCCGAGTTTATTTCTCATTTTTCTTACTGATGCGGGAGTTGACTTTCTGTAGTCGAACTTATCCGTATCAGTTTCGGAACGAATGAGCAT
>CACXGH010000238.1 GCA_902767175.1 uncultured Ruminococcus sp. | reverse complement strand
GAACTTCATGCAGCGCCTGCAGCCTCTGCACTTGTCTGTATTGACATGGAGCGGCTTTTTCGGCTTGACATACTTGAGCAGAACACAGGGTCTGCGTGAGATGATAACGGAAGGCTCATTCTTTGCAAGCTCTTCCTTGACAACTTTTTCGCATTCCTCAAGGTTATAGGGGTCAACTACTCTGACAGAGTTGATGCCTACGGAATGACAAAGGCTTTCAAGATTTACCTTGCCTGCAGGATCGCCCTTTATGTTGTAGCCTGTTGTCGGGTTCTGCTGATGTCCTGTCATACCTGTGATAGAGTTATCGAGAATGATAACGGTAGAGTTGGACTGATTGTATGCTATGTTGATAAGACCGGTTACACCTGAATGCATGAAGGTAGAGTCACCGATAACGCAAACGGTCTTGTTTTCTGTTTCGCTGCCGCCAGCCTTGTTGAAGCCGTGAATGCCGGATACGGAAGCACCCATGCAGAGAGTCATATCAAGAGCGTTCAGCGGAGGCATAGAGCCGAGTGTATAGCAGCCGATATCACCGAGCACGGTTATCTTGTTCTTTGCGAGAACATAGTACATACCGCGGTGGGGACAGCCTGCACACATCATAGGCGGTCTTACGGGTATTTCGGTTTCGAGACAGACGGTCTCCTTATCGTCAAGACCGAAAGCCTTTGCGATAGTTTTCTGTGAGAACTCACCGAGAATAGAGAACTTATCCTTGCCTGTTACATCAACACCGATAGTCTTGCAGTGGTTTTCGATGATCGGGTCAAGCTCCTCTATAACACAGACCTTTCCGACCTCAGCGGCAAAATCCTTTATAAGCTTTACGGGAAGAGGATTAGTCATGCCGAGCTTGAGAACGGATACTTTGTCACCGAATACCTCTTTGACGTACTGATAAGAGGTAGATGATGTGATAATACCGAAGTCAAAGCTGCCGTTGCCCTTTTCTGTTCTGTTGACGAAAGATGTTTCCGCAAACTCTGTGAGCTTTGCTGTTCTTTCCTCAACAAAGGGGTGACGTGCAATAGCGTTTGCAGGAGCCATGATATATTTCTTGGGATTCTTTACATATTCCTTTGTTACTTCTGTTCTTTCACCCTTTTCAACAATGCTCTGGGAATGAGCAACACGGGTGCACATTTTGATGAATACGGGAGTATCGAACTGCTCTGAAATTTCAAAGGCAAGCTTGGCAAAGTCAAGAGCTTCCTGTGAATTTGACGGCTCGAGCATAGGTACTTTAGCCGCTATAGCGTAATGACGGGAATCCTGCTCGTTCTGTGAGCTGTGCATTCCGGGATCATCTGCGACACATATTACCATACCGCCGTTAACACCTGTGTATGACATTGTAAAGAGCGGATCTGCTGCAACATTGAGACCAACGTGCTTCATGCAGCAGGCAGAGCGCTTTCCTCTGAGAGATGCACCGAATGCTGTTTCGGCAGCAACCTTCTCATTGGGTGCCCACTCACAGTATACATCGCTGAATTTTGCGAATTCCTCAGTTATCTCCGTGCTCGGAGTACCGGGATAGCTTGATATTACCGAGCAGCCTGCCTCGTAAAGACCTCTGGCAAGTGCTGCGTTTCCTATCATCAGTTCTTTCATTTTTTTACCACCTTTTTTCGCCCTGCATGGGGATATGCAGGAAAATTTTAAGATAAAACCTGTTCTGAATTATTGGCTGCGAAGGTCAACTATTCTTTTTGCCTTGCCCTGAAAACGCTCTATTGTTTTCGGGGGAACAAGAGTAACCTTTGTTCTCAGACCAAGTATGGACTGCATCTTTGCTTCAATATGCTTTTTAAGATCGCTCAGGCGCTGATAGTTCTCAAGAAGCTCGGCATTGTCAAGCTCTACCTTTATTTCAAGGCTGTCCTTGAAATGCTCACGGGTGATTACCAGCATATAATGAGGAGCTATATCCTTGATGTTTATAAGTATATTCTCTATCTGAGTCGGGAATACGTTAACACCCTTTATGATGAGCATATCGTCTGTTCTGCCCATTGTTTTTGCCATTCTTGCGTGTGTTCTTCCGCATGAGCACGGCTCGTATGTTATCTTTGTGATATCCTTTGTCCTGTATCTCAGTACAGGCATTCCTCTGCGTGTGAGTGTTGTTATGACAAGTTCGCCTACTTCGCCCTCGCCGAGAACTTCGCCTGTGTCGTGGTTGATTATTTCAGGAAGGAAGTGGTCCTCTGCAAAGTGCATTCCGTTTCTTGCTTCACAGTCGCCCGATACACCCGGACCGCCAAGCTCGGTCATGCCGTAGTTGTCGGATACACGGATATTGAAGTTTGCCTCGATCTGTGAGCGCATTGCAGGTGTGCACGGTTCAGAGCCGAGAATGCCGAGACGGAGGGAGTAATCCGAAAGAGGATAGCCTGCTTCCTTGACGGCCTCAGAGAGATAAAGCGCATAGGAGGGAGTTGCAACAAGACCTGTAACACCGTAGTCACGCAGCATCATGAGCTGCTTTTCCGTATTTCCCGATGATGCGGGAATTACTGTGGCGCCGATGTTCTCCATGCCGTAGTGAAGTCCGAGAGCGCCTGTGAACAGTCCGTAGCCGAAGCTTATCTGTATAACATCATCTGCAGTAACACCGCCTGCAACAGCAACACGGGCTACAAGGTCAGCCCATATTTTAATATCCTCTTTTGTATAAACACCTACTGTGGGCTTTCCTGTTGTACCCGAAGAAGCATGGATACGAACGATATCCTTCATGGGGACAGCCATGAGACCAAAGGGATAGTTATCACGGAAATCGTCCTTTGTGGTAAAGGGTATATACTTGATGTCGGACAGCTCTTTTATCTTTGAGCCGTCCTCAACACCGCATTCCGTCAGTCTCTTATGATAGAGCGGAACATTGTCATAGCAGTATTTTACTGTTTCCTTCAGCCTTTCGAGCTGTATTCGTTCGATTTCAGCTCTTGGCATTGTCTCAATGTCTTTCTGGAACATCATTTTTAATCATTTCCTTTTTTTGTTATTTTTGTTCTTAGCTTTTGCGGAAGTATTGCCTTTTGCTGTCTTTGCTGCGGTCTTTACCTTCTCTGCAGGTGCTTCTTCAGGCTCGTCCTCAACGATGGACTTCTTTGAGGATACCGTTACCTTTTTCTGATAGCAGGAGAATATGCTGTTTATTCTGTCCTTATCCTTTGCAGGAGCGATGAGTGCAATAATGGGAGTGATAACTATGCCGACGATCATTGCAAGCATACCTGCATTGATAGGTGACTTGAAATATTCAAGAACAGGATCGTCAAACCTGACACCTGTGAGGTTGCAGACGAATGAAGCGAGTGAAATGCCGATGCCGATGAAGAAGTTTATCCATACGGCAATTTTCGGTACTCTCTTCATATACAGACCGTACATGAAGGGAGCGAGGAATGCACCTGCAAGTGCGCCCCATGATACGCCCATCATCTGAGAGATGAAAAGCACGGGGGAGTTTGCCTGAACGATTGCAATGAAGGCAGATACTGCAATGAAGAATACGATGAATATTCTCATCCACAGAACCTTTTTCTTATCGCTCATCGACTTCTTTGCACAGAATACCGGGTCGATGAAGTCGATAGTAAGAACGGAGCTTGATGTAAGAACAAGGCTTGAGAGTGTGCTCATTGAAGCGGAAAGAACAAGAACTACGACTATACCGATAAGTATCGGGGAGAGGTTTTCGAGCATTCCGGGGATAACTGCATCATATCCGCCGACAGGCTTGCCTGTTGCAGGATCCTGAGTGCCGAAAAGTCTGCCGAAGCCGCCGAGGAAATAGCAGCCGCCTGCTACTATTATAGCAAAAATAGTTGAAACTATAGTTCCCGTACTGATAGATTTTTCGGATTTTATTGCATAGAACTTCTGTACCATCTGAGGAAGTCCCCATGTGCCGAGTGATGTGAGAATAACAACGCCGATGAGCGAGAATATATCAGGTCCGAAGAATGAGGTGAATGCACCGTTCATTTCTGTTCCTGCTGCTGTTTTCACGCTTTCCTGAGAAAGCTTTGCGATACTCTCCGTCAGACCGCCGTTTATCTGCATGACTGCCGCAATAACGGCTACAATTCCTACAAGCATGATAATGCCCTGAATAAAGTCGTTTATTGCCGTAGCCATATATCCGCCGAGGACAACATATATTCCCGTGAGGACTGCCATGGCTATTACACAGTAATGATATGGGATTCCGAATGCCATTTCAAACAGTCTTGAAAGACCGTTATACAGCGATGCCGTATAGGGAATGAGGAAGATGAAGATAATTATTGAGGCTGCTATTTTCAGAGCCTTGGAATTAAATCTCTTTGCGAAGAAATCGGGCATTGTTGCCGAGTCGAGGTGCTGCGTCATGACACGGGTGCGTCTGCCGAGGATATTCCATGCGAGCAGAGAGCCTATGAAGGCATTTCCGAGTCCTATCCATGTTGATGCAAGTCCGAATCTCCAGCCGAACTGTCCTGCATAGCCAACGAATATTACGGCTGAAAAGTATGATGTACCAAAGGCAAAGGCTGTGAGCCAGGGACCTACGGAACGGTTTCCGAGTACAAAGCCGTTTACATTTGTTGCCTGCTTGCGGCAGTAGATACCTACTCCTATCATGACTGCGAAGAACACGACAAGGAACAGGATTTTGATGAACATATCCATTGTTTTTTGTCTCCTTTTATCTTTTGAATCAGGTCGTGCGGACACTAAGAGTGAAGCACATCTTTTTGACTGATTTTCCGCTTTATGCGTTAAAATCTCAAAAATCTGCGCATTATTCCGGTGTCAGTACTCCCCGGTCCGATATATTCAATAATGCACGGGATATAATAAAAAGTCTTGCCAAAACCGGAAAGACAGTATAAAATATCATAAGTGCATTAATGAGAACAAATTAAAGAGGTAAGAGCCATGGTAATTGATTTTCATACACACGCATTTCCGGACAAAATAGCGGAAAGAACAATAAAAGCCCTTGAAAATTCGGCAAAAGCCGTACAGGCACACACTGACGGTACACTGAACGGACTAAGGGAAAGCATGAAGGCGTCAGGTACAGATATTTCCGTTATACTGCCTGTTGCAACGAGAAAGGGACAGTTTGATACGATAAACCGTGTGGCTGCCGTGATAAATTCAACATACCCCGAGCTTGTGTCCTTCGGAGGAATACACCCTGATGACGATAATGCCGGGGAAAAGCTTAGCTTTCTCAAGACTCAGGGCTTCAGGGGAATAAAGCTGCACCCCGACTATACACAGACATTCATTGATGATGAAAGATACATAAATATTATAACTCAGGCGGCTCTGCTCGGACTGCTTGTGATAACCCATGCAGGAGTAGACCCTGCGTTTGACGTTGTTCATTGTCCGCCGGAAAAGGGAAGAGCAGTTCTCGATAAGGTTATGAACGAAACGAAAGTACAAAAACCTTTCATGATATTTGCTCATCTCGGCGGAATGCTCATGCATGAGCAGGTCGAGAAATATCTTGTAGGAGCACCGTGCTATATTGATATAAGCTGCAGCTTTTCTTCGCTGTCGGAATATTGTGATACTACAGACGAGGACGTCGTCAGGATAATAAAAAATCACGGAGCGGATAAGGTGCTTTTTGCAACCGACTGTCCATGGAACGGACAGAAGGAGTATATTGAGCATTTCAAGGCTCTTGCCGGACTTACAGACAATGAAAAGGACATGATACTCTATAAGAATGCCGAAAGGCTGCTTTTTGGATAAATATCACAAAAACAACTAATGTCAGCCCGTTTCATTATGGAAATCACTTATTTATTATAATACTTTACATCGCTAAAGTCAATTATAATCATTATATAGCACTTTGTATATCGTGACGAATTTTACTGCATTTTTTTATGCACTAAGACAATTTCCGTTAAACAAGGAGCAAAGCTCCAACAAGCTCGCTTGATTGGAGCGAGCGACGCCGTCAACAGACGTCGGGAAGCTTTAGCTCCTGCGG
>CACXGH010000237.1 GCA_902767175.1 uncultured Ruminococcus sp. | reverse complement strand
TTATGTCAAGCAATAACAAGTCAGCCTTACGGCTGACGGGCAATTCATCCCACCGCCTTTGAGGCGGGGGACTTCTTGCCCATTTAGATTAAAATCGCTAAATACATTATAAATATAGCACAATTATTTATCCATGTCAATTTGTTGATAAAATTTTTTTGTTCAAATTATCTAAGCCGGCACTTCACGAAAATGATACCGCATATATGCTCCCTTATTTACAGCGGTCTCCATAACGGCGCACAGACACAGGCTGTACAGCCTGTAAAGAAGAACATCATACAGGCAATCGAAAGTGCAAGAAAAGAAAACACCGCTCCCGTAATACTGATTCTCGGGTCATAGCTGCTGTTTCTTCGTGCCATTGAAATACCAAATGAAGAAACGGCTGTGCCTGCAATGCCCATAAGAACAGCAAAGCTATTAATAATAATTCCTACTCCGTAAACACCTGCGAACAGAAATGCTGCGAAGGACAGCAGAAGGCTTATTCCTCCGCAGATAATTCCGATCACCGAAACCGCATAATAGCCCTTGCTTTTTATTGTGTTTTTTATATCCCTGCCGTTTTCAAACGGAGGCATCTCCTCGTCAACACGCCTGCTCTTTCTCGTTCTGTGGTCGGCCGCATCTGAAACGCTGTCCGGATAATATCCGTCTATTTCGGGGTTATAGCCTTCATCGTCAGGGCGTTTTTCATTATTGTTCCTGTTTTCCTCCATTTACCTGCCTCCTTTCAGTCCACGCTTTCATATTCCTTTATTATTTTCTTTACGATCTCATCGGTGTGCATACCTCTTGAGCCTTTGATAAGAACGGTACAGTTATCTTTCAGCAGCGGACAAAGAGCATTATATGCTTCATCGTTGTTCTTTACCTCAGTGACAAACCTGCAGCCGCTGTCCTTTGCACCCTTTGCGGTATTCTGCGAAAGCTCGCCCACAGAAATAAGGGAATCTATACCAATATCCGCAAGATACTTTCCGACTCCGTAATGTTCCCTTACCGCTTCATCTCCAAGCTCCAGCATATCGGCAAGAACAGCTGCTGTCCTGCCTTTTGAAACGCTTTTCAGTACATCAAGCGCAGCTTTTGCAGCCTCGGGGCTTGCATTATAGCTGTCATCTATAAGAACGAAGTCCCTGAACTGATGTATCTGCTGACGCATAGGAGCGTTTTTGTAGGTGAGAAGTCCCTCAGCGATCACATTATCGTCTATTCCGAGAGCCTGACCTGCCGCAAAGGCTGCAAGAGCATTCCTGATGCTGTGTACCCCGAGAGCAGGTATTGTCAGTCTTATCTGACCATTGCTCCAATGACACATAAAAGATGTATTGAAGCCCTCTGCGGTTATATCATCGGCATAATAATCACTGTCGCTGCTCATGCCGAAAGTTACGGTTCTGAAAGGCTGATTATTGTGCAGCGTTTTCAGAAGAACGTCATCTCCGTTTAAAAACAGAATTCCGTTTTCATCAAAGTACTTTGTTATTTTCAGCTTTTCGCTCATTATGTTCTGCTGTGTTTTCAGATTTTCTATATGTGCCTTGCCTATATTCGTCATAACAGCCATTTCGGGTCTTGCAATGTCACACAGCCTGTCCATTTCCCCGAACTCGCTCATTCCCATTTCTATGACAGCCGCCTGATGCTCCTTTTCTATTTCAAACATTGTCATCGGCAGACCTATCTGACTGTTCTTATTGCCCTGCGTTTTCATGACATTCAAACCCTTAGATAGAGCCGCAGCTATCATCTCCTTGGTACTTGTCTTGCCGACACTGCCTGTAACTCCGATAAGCTTTACGTCAAGGCTTTGTCTGTAATATGCAGCAATCGCCTGCAGCGCTGCTTTGGTGTCCTGTACCTTTATATAAGGCTTATCAGCACCCTGCGGTGCGTCCTGTTCTGTAAGCACAGCAGCAGCTCCCTTTTCAAAGCACTGCGTGATAAACTGATGTGCATCTGTTTTGGCACCCTTTATCGGCACAAAAAGACTTCCGCTCCTTACCTCTCTGCTGTCATATTGTATGTTATCGACCAAGGAATTTCCGTCTCCGCAAAGAAGTGTTCCTCCAGTGATCTCTGCGATCCGTGCAGCCGTATATCCGATCATGATATTACCCCTTTATCAGTTCTTTTTAATGCGCCCTCGCTTACAAGCTGAGCTATCACCTCTCGCTCATCATAATGTGTCTTTACCCCGTTCTTATCCTGATAATCCTCATGTCCCTTGCCTGCAAGAACGATAATATCTCCCTTTTTGCCGTTTTCAAGGCAGTACCTTATGGCATCTGTTCTGTCGGGTATGACAACATATCTGCCGCCTGTTTTGTTTATTCCGGTCTTTATATCCTCTATAATATCCATTACATTTTCAAAACGGGAATTATCCTCGGTTATTACCGAAAGGTCGGACATTCTGCCCGATATTTCTCCCATTTCATATCTTCTGTCACGGGGACGGTTTCCGCCTGCTCCGAAAAGTGTGATAAGTCTTTCCGGCTTATATTCCCTTAATGTCGTAAGGATATTCTCCATGCTCAGAGCATTATGAGCATAGTCAATAAGCATGGTGAAATCAGCATCTATATTTACAGGCTCTACTCTGCCCTTTACCTTGACCTCATTGAGTCCGTCAATTACAGCCTGCTTACCGGCACCCATATCAAGACATACTGCTATAGCTGCAAGAGCATTGTATACGTTGAATTTTCCGGGAATAGCGGCGCTTACCGTCATTTCGGTTTTTCCGCTGACATCAAAGCTTACTCCGAGATATCCTGCCTTTGATACAAGATGCTCGTTCGATGCCCTGAGCTGAGCCTTCTCAGAAAAACCGAAGGTTTCCACCCTGCAGGTATGTCCTTTCAGCATTCTGTCACACGCCGGATCGTCAATATTCATAATGCCTGTTTGACACTGTCTGAAAAGCATAGCCTTGCACTGTGCATATTCCTCCATATCAGCGTGTTCGACTCCTCCGATATGGTCGTGTGAGAAATTGGTAAACAGACCGTAATCAAAGAAAAAGCCGTCTGTTCTGTGCCATTTAAGTCCCAGCGATGAAGCTTCCATAACAACACAGCCGCAGCCCTCGTCTATCATCTGCTTCATAGCACGCTGTATCTCGTATGACTCCGGTGTTGTATTGGCGGTTTTGATCAGTTTGTCACCTATTATGATTCCCAGCGTACCGATAACACCTGTTTTTATGCCCGATTTTTCAAGTATCGACCTGATCATGCAGGCTGTCGTGGTCTTACCCTTTGTACCTGTTATTCCTATTGTTTTAAGCTTCTCGGCAGGTGTGCCGAAATACTCTGCACTCATGAACGCAAGTGCCTTTCTTGTGTCGCTTACCCTTATGACGGCAGTGCCCTCAAGCTCTATGTCCTTGCTGACAACAACGGCAGACGCTCCTGCATCTACAGCAGCACGGGCAAACTCATGCCCGTCAAAGCTTGCACCCTCAAGACAGACAAAAACACAGTTTTTGCATACCTTTCGGGAATCATATATCACATCGGAGATCTCTATATCGGTATCTCCGCTTACTACAGTATAATTGGTTCTTGACAACAGCTTATCGAGTTTCATGGTAAAACCTCCCGAATTTTGTCTGATAATAACATATTCTGATTTATGTACTCTTATTCTATCACAACAGGCAGTTATTCTTCAATAGATAAGAAAAAACTTTCCTTATTTCTTTTAATGGGAGTCTGGTATGAATTATTCAGCGGTCTCTTTTTTTCTCACGAAAAAGCCGATGAAGGCTTATTATCTTACCTTCATCGGCTTTCATTATCTCATCTTCCGGCATCAAATGATTTGCAGTCGGTATGATATTCTCCAAGACCGAATTTCTCGTGTGAACCTACAAGTATCTTATCAAGAGAGCAGTAATCGCAGTCAGAACAATGATATCTGCATTCCTCTACCGTACACTGTATGCTTTTGTTGATATTTTCCATAGGAGTTTCTCCTTTCATCCGCCATTCTTTTGAAGCGGTAAAAATATTGTTCCCATGAAAAAGCCTCTTTATGCAGAATTATCGCTGTACTATAATAATTTTCTCTATCTCGGACGGTGTTTTCACATATACGGCATTTCCGAAAAAGCTGTCCATTTCCTCTTTAGTTCCATAGCCGTAAAGACAGCCGATAAAATCGATCCCTACAGCGTCCGCTCCCTCGGCGTCATATTTTGTGTCGCCTATCATAACGACCCTGATTTTGTCATCTGCACCCATATTTTCAAGGCACCAGCTTATCACCTTTGCCTTTGTGCGTCTTTCTGTTCCGGCAGTAGCTCCGCCTATAAAATCAAAGTATTTTTCTATACCAAGCATTTTTATTATTCTTTCAGCAAACGGATAATACTTTGTCGTTGCTACACCCAGCCGTACACCGTTTTCTTTCAGAACAGCAAGCACCTGCTCCATGCCGGCATATACTTTGTTTTTATAAATGCCTGTTTCAACGAAATTGCGCTTGTATATCTCTACTCCGTCCTCGGCATCCTCATGAGAAAAGCCGCATCTTCTCAGACTGTCGTACATCGGCGGCCCTATAAAAGTACCAAGAGTTTTTTCGTCCGGCAAAGGTCTGCCCGTCTCCTCAAATATTTTCCTTACACAGTACAGTATTCCCTCTCCCGACTCGCTCAGTGTTCCGTCAAGATCAAACAGTGCTATATCATATTTTTTCATATTATCTCTCCGATTATTTCACTTCTCCGATGAAACCTGCTTCATCGACAGGGATATCCTTCCCTTTTCGGTGTCTACAGACAGCACCCTTACATTTACGACATCACCCACAGACAGAACGTCAAGGGGGTGCTTTATTCTTTTTTCACTTATTTCGGAGATATGTACAAGTCCGTCCTGATGCACTCCTATATCTACAAATACTCCGAAGTCTATTACATTCCTTACAGTTCCCTTAAGCTCCATTCCTGTTTTCAGATCCTTTATCTCAAGCACATCTGTGCGCAGAAGCGGAGGCGGCAGTTCATCTCTCGGGTCTCTTCCGGGCTTTGTCAGTTCTTCAATAATATCCTTTAATGTCGGCACGCCTGCACCCGTCTGTTCGGCGGCTTTTTCCATGCCTATTTCATTCACCTTGTCTTTCAGTCCCTGTGCTCCGCCGTTTTTTATATCTTCCGGAGTATATCCGCAGATTTCAAGAAGCTTTTTTGCAGCAGTATATGATTCGGGATGCACTGCGGTATTGTCAAGCGGCTCACTGCTCTCTGTTATCCTCAAAAAGCCTGCACACTGTTCAAATGCCTTGGGTCCGAGCTTCGGTACCTTCTTAAGCTCCGACCTCGAATGAAACGCTCCGTTTTCCTCCCTGTATGCAACAATATTCTTTGAAACAGCGGAGCTTATACCGGAGACTCTCGTCAGAAGTGCAGGAGAAGCAGTATTCAGGTCTGCGCCTACGGTATTAACACAATCCTCCACAACACCGTCAAGCGCCTCGCTCAGTCTTTTCTGCGGCATATCGTGCTGATATTGTCCTACACCAATAGATTTAGGATCTATCTTTACAAGCTCCGCAAGAGGATCCTGCAGTCTCCTTGCAATAGAAACAGCGCTCCTCAATGTCAGGTCAAGATCCGGCATTTCCGCAGCGGCAAGCTTTGATGCAGAATACACTGATGCACCTGCTTCATTTACGATAATATAAGATATCTTTTCGTCAAGCTCGGAAATGCACTCCGCTGTAAAAAGCTCCGTTTCTCTTGACGCAGTACCGTTTCCGATAGCTATAACACCGGCGTTATGCTTTTTGACCATGCTCTTTAAAGTTTTCTTTGATTTTTCCTTCATGGAAGCGCCATGAGTCGGATAGATCACAGAGGTATCAAGCACTCTGCCTGTGCAGTCGACAACAGCAAGCTTGCAGCCTGTTCTGTAGCCCGGATCAAGTCCTATAGCGGTATAGCCCTTTACAGGCGGCTGCATAAGAAGCTGACGAAGATTAGCCGCATATACCTTAATTGACTGCTCATCTGCTCTTTCCGTCAGCTCCGAGCGTATCTCTCTTTCTACCGACGGAAAAATAAGACGTGTATATGCATCATCACAGGCAGCCTTTACAAGCTCTGAGCATTTATTCTGTGACTTAAGCATGAGCCTGTACATAATAGTCAGGCACTTCTCAGGGTCAATGTCGATTCCCGCTTTAAGAAAGCCCTCTCTTTCTCCTCTGTCTATCGGAAGTATGCGGTGTCCCGGCACCGACTTAACAGGCTCTGCATAATCGTAATATGACGAATATACGCTCTTTTGTTCCGGATCTGCCGCCTTTGAACGCAGATCTCCGTTAAGACGGATAATATTTTTGAGTCTTTTTCTTATTTCGGGATCATCGGAAATATTCTCCGCAATAATATCGCACGCTCCCTGAACAGCTTCTTCTGCCGAAAGCACTTCTTTTTCCTCATTTACATATTCCTTTGCAATATCGTCAATATCATTGTTCTGCTGAGCAAGAATGATATCCGCAAGCCCTTCAAGACCTTTTTCCTTTGCAGCAGACGCTCTTGTTCTTCTCTTTGGTCTGAACGGACGGTAGATATCCTCTATTTCAGAAAGCTGTACCGCTTCGGAAAGAGCCTTTTCAACTTCATCACTGAGCTTACCTGCTCCTTCAATAAGCGAACGTACCTCTTCACGGCGCTTATCAAGATTTCTCAGATACTCAAGTCTCTCACTTATCTCACGAATGACCTGATCGTCAAGTGTACCGTGCATTTCCTTGCGGTATCTTGCAATAAAAGGTATCGTATTGCCTTCATCAAGCAGGGCAATTATATTACCTGCATATTCTTCCTTTATTCCGAATTCCCCGGAAAGACGCTTTGCATATTCCATTTCTTTTCCCCTTATTGTTTTCTTTTTATCTTTTTATTCTCAAATTTCAGGAATGACGGAGTAAAATCTCCTCTTGCCCTGAGCATAAGAATGACTGTCAGAGTCAGCACAATGCCAAGGAATGAAAATATTATTATTCCCACAAGAAACTGCACCGTATTATTTTTGGGTATGTCGGTTACTGCCGCAGGTGTTTCGTTCATCGGCTCGGCAGGCACTCCGCTCAGATCAGTAAACTTTTCGTTATCCTCCTCCGGCACAGCAGGCGGAAGACTGTAATTTTCCATATAGCTCACATCAGATGATATCCCATCGTTATTTCGGTCGGCAGGCAGTATAACTCTTATTGCAGCCATCCACCTCAGCGGATCATTATCCGGCTTCGGCCGGATCACTATTCCGCTGCTCTCTGTATCGGAGCTTTCCTCTGACGGCTCAGATGCGCCGCTTTCTTCTCTGCTGCTCTCTTCATTACTGCTCTCCGTACCGCTGATATCATCACTGCTCTCCGTTTCGCTGCTTTCTTCGTCACTGCTTTCCTCATCACTGCTCTCGGCATAGCTGCTTTCCTCGTCACTGCTTTCGGCATAGCTGCTTTCCTCATCGCTGCTTTCGGCATAGCTGCTTTCTTCGTCACTGCTTTCGGCATAGCTGCTTTCTTCGTCACTGCTTTCGGCATAGCTGCTTTCTTCGTCACTGCTCCCGGCAATACTGCTTTCTTCATCGCTGCTTTCTTCATCACTGCTGTCAGAATATATGCTTTGCTCATCAGAGATAATATCAGATGAAACATCAGCACTTATAGAGCTTTCGTCCGGTTCATCTTCACCCTCAGCAGAAACTGATATTATCATCCCCGACATAAACAAGAGTATAATCAGAAATGACATCAGCCCTGTTCTGAAATTTCTCATATCATCACCGCCATATTTTTCACAATAGCCTTTGGCAACACACTGTGTCAATTATAACAGAAAGTCCACAATAATAAAAGACCCAAATTGAAAAATATGTAAAGCCCCTACAAACGAAGGGCAAAATTTTACCGTCTGCCCCGGGACAGTAATTTTCAGCAAGCATAAAAAATCAGGTGCTGAGCACGCTGCACAGCACCTTTCCTAACAGATACCCCGAGTACCTTGCCTCCTCAAGAGTATTTGATTCAGCCCCGACCTCAATAAGCAGAGAGCCTGTATTGACATTCATGTTATACATAAAATCAGAGAAATTAACAGGTCTCATCATCTCCGGATACATTTCCGCTGCCTTTTCCTGTATTTTCAGAGCAAAACGGAGATTATATTCCCAATCCTGAAATTCCTCACAGTCGTCATAATTATATCCCGACAGCACCATGACCTGCGCTCCCTGTCTGCCGTCGGCAGTAAATACAGGCTTGTGCTTTTCGGTGTCCGTTCCTATTCCGTCACGATGAATATCAAGTACAACCTTTATGGTAGGATATTCTTCGAGATAGCTGTTTATAGTCTCAAGACTTCTGTCATAAGCACCGCTGTAACTCGGGTAGTCATGCAGTGTCGTATCGTGTATTGTAACAATGCCGGCACCGTTAAGCTGCTTTGCTATTTCTTCACCAACAGCGCAGACATTCTCGGAGCTGTCTGTATTCCTCGGATAAAAGCTCTCATAAAAATACCCCGTGTCATAGGTAAGATAGCTCTCCGATGTATGTGTATGATAGATCAGCACCTGCGGCTCATCGGTCTTTTCCATTTCAAAGCCCAATTCACCGTTCAGCTCCTCCTCTATATCTATATCCGCAGAAGAACTGTTTTTCACCTGAACATTCTTATAGCTGACATTTCCTTCTGTAACCGTAAATTCATTTACCGGATACTGTTCCTCACCCTCGTGTTCTTTATCGTATTCTGCTATTTCGCCGTCCGTTGCCTCAGACGCTTCAAAATCTCCCGTTGATATCGGTTTTTTCTTTGCAGATATATCCTCGCTCACCTCTGCGGATGCCGGCACAGCAGTATCTTTTTTGTCAGGCTCCTTATTGTCTGTTCCGCTTTGCTCTGTACTGACGGAACTTTCGGCAGAAACAGGACTGTACTGTTTGTCACCTGCAGGCATAGTCATCTGCGCAGCGGCGATCTCTATAGGCGGAAAGACACCCGCCTGAACTATCCTTACAACAGTACAAAACAGCCCCACTGCTGTGATAATAAATGAAAAGATTATCGGTACTGCCTTTTTAAGCTTATTTCTGTTCATAGTCCTTCTCCCCGTATAATATATTTCAAAGAACACCTAAATGCAGCACCGCACAAAGACCGCCTTACGGCTTTGAACCGCTAAAATACATCAGTATTACTGCAGAGTTTTGATACAATCTGACAAAAAATCCGCGGAGCATCTGAGGCATTGTCCTTGTGCGGTATTGCCCTTAAAAAATATTATGAAGGAAGGCTGCTCTTTATGATACGAGCGACACAAGTGTATCGAAATCGACCGCTCTCTGCAAAGCGCAGTTTATTGACATTCCTATCAGTCTCGAAGCTCTCTCTATCATAAGGTCTATATCTCTCGGAGTAACTATCATTCTCTGTCCGCATATCACCCCGTCAAGCCGTTTTTCTTCTTCTTCATCTATATTTCTTCCAAGCAGTTCGAGAGTAAGAGTTTCTGCATCTGCCACAGTAGGCACCCCGACAGCTATAACAGGCACTCCTACCGTTTCCTTATCCAGCCGCATTCTTCCGTTTCCTACACCCGCTCCCGGAGCTATTCCCGTATCACAAAGCTGCACCGTATTTCCGAGCCTCGACAGGCTCCTTGCAGCGAGAGCATCAACAGCTATTACAGCACCCGGGTGCAGCCTGTCAACAAGTGCCTTTATCATCTCACTGCTTTCTATTCCCGTCTGCCCCAGCACACCTGCGGCAACCGCAGATACGCTCCTCAGCATATCAAGTCCCGTACTGCGTGCAAGCTCTCCGTTTATATGCCTTGTCGCAAGTATCCTGTCGGCACTCTTTGGTCCTAAGGCATCAGAGGTTATTTCTCGGTTGCCGAGTCCTGCCACCAGCAAAGCACCGTCATCAGGCAGAAGAGAAGAAAGCTCATCTGCAATAAGCTCTATATGCTCCTTTAAGTCACGGTACTGTTCCGAAAGCTTCAGTCCCTCAAGCGTAATATACCTTCCCTCAGGCTTTCCGAGAACCTTTGCCGCTCCTTCGGTTATTATATTTATTCTCGTAACGGAAACACCGTGACTCGTGTATTTTTCTATATCCGCACCTTCAACTTCTCCCTGTATATATCCGTCTGCTTCAACAGCAAGGTCTGTTCTTGTCTGCAATGTATTCTCTCCTTCTGTCGTTATAACAAGCGTCGATGTCCCCCGAGTCTCGCCTGCAGGCTCGGTCGGTGCTTCTGCCTTCGGCAGAGGTGTCCACCGGACACCCGC
>CACXGH010000236.1 GCA_902767175.1 uncultured Ruminococcus sp. | reverse complement strand
TGGTATGCCGTGACGGAAATATCATTACGGCTAAGGGAATGGGTGTGTCCCTCGAATTCGGTCTTGAGCTGCTCAGTGCGCTCAGGGGTGCTCAGGCTGCGGAAAAGGTCAGGACTTCCATACAATGCAGATAAGAAATATAAAAGAGGAAAAGAAAAGGCTGAGGGAACACTTCAAATCATTGAGAAGAGGTTACTCAAAGGAAGAAAAAAGGGAGCTTGACAGCAGCGTTCTGAGAAGAGTTACGGGACTTTACCAATACCGTGATGCAGATACCGTACTTACCTATGTTTCAAAGGAGCTGGAGACCGATACTATAATGCTTATAGAAAAGGCATGGAGTGACGGAAAGCGTGTGGCTGTGCCGAAATGCATAGACGGTACAAGGCTTATGGCTTTCTACTATATCACAGGCATGGATATGCTCGAAGTCAGCAGCTTCGGTGTGCTTGAGCCGAAAACAGACGAATGTGAGCTTATGGAGAAAGCACCTGAAATGAGCATTTGTATTGTACCGGGAATGTCGTTTGACTGCGAGGGCTACAGGCTCGGATACGGAAAGGGCTATTATGACAGGTTTCTGTCTGAATATAAAGGTGTGACTGTAGGTATATGCTATAGTGACTGTATAAGGTGGAGACTGCCGAGAGGAAGATACGATAAGCCCGTTGATCTGCTTATCACGGATAAGTTCCTGAGAAAAATAAAAAAACAAAACCCCTAAGATAAAGGAGGTCTTTCTCTGATGAGTGATGAGCTTGAAAGAAAAAGACAGGAAAAAATAGCGAATTTTAAGCTTGCTCTTGATTTTGACGATTCTTCTGAAAATGAAACGGAGCTGAGCAGCAAAACCCCCGAAGCAGCAGAACCGGCAGCGGAAGGTGTGTATGAGAAAAAGGAAAGCGGACATAACGACAGGGAAAGAATGAACTTTTCTGACGACAGTGAGCTTAAGAGCTACAGTTCATCTCCTGATGCCGATAAGCCCGTGGCTGATAAAAAGAGTCTTAAAAAGGCAAAAAGGACAGACAGAAAGCGCCGCAGGAGAAAAGCTAAGAAAAACCGTACTGTTTTCAGGATAGTATGGATAGCAATGGTGCTTTTTGTATCGGTTATGGTCGGCGAATTCATCATGGTAGGCGTAAACGATATGCTCGGAGTCGGAAGAGAGCGTGAAGGTGCTGTAACTATTACAATTCCGAAAGATGCCGATATAGATACGATAACGGATATATTGTATGAAAATAAAGTTATCGGCGTAAAATGGTTTTTCAAGCTCTACGCTACAATGACTAAGTCTACAACGGGCTTTACTCAGGGTACTTTTGAGATAGATACCAATAAGGACTATCAGGCGCTTATCAACTATATGCAGTCCGATATGAACAGAACCGACGTCGTTAAGCTTCGCTTTACTGAGGGTATGTCGCTTAAACAGTATGCAAAGCTTTTAAGCGATGCTAAAGTATGCAGTGCTGACGATTTCCTTGCAGCCTGCAATTCGGACAGATTTGATGATTACGAGTTTATAAAGAACATACCCAATGCGAAAAAGAGAGAAATAAAGCTCGAAGGTTATCTTTTCCCTGATACATACGACTTCTATGTCGGCGAGAAGGTCGATTCGGTCGTTGAAAAATTCCTTGCTAACTACAGAAGGAAGGTATACGGTACAAAGTCGAGAGTAACAGGCTTTGACAAGAAGATGACCGTAGCAGAAAGAGCTGAGGCTATAGGCATGACAATGGAAGATGTGCTCAGTCTGGCTTCTCTCATTCAGGCAGAGGCTGCGAATAAGGACGATATGTATATGATATCGGCTATCCTTCATAACAGACTCGCAACTATTCCCAATGAAGGAATGAATGACAACGGAGAGGGCGGCCTTTCATACCTGCAGCTCGATTCCACAAAATATTACCCCTATGCTTCTCTGCAGGATATACCTCTTGATATAAGGTCAACATTCAAGAGTAAGTACAATACCTATGATATAGAGGGACTGCCTCCCGGACCTATCAATAATCCGGGACTTGAGGCTATTGAAGCCGCACTGACAGTTGGAAAGACAAATTACTACTACTTCTGCCATAAGTCGGCTTCGGATAATCAGCCTGCCATAGCTTATTATGCTGAAACTATGGATGAGCATACCGAAAATCTCAGAAAAGCAGGACTTCTGACCTGATATTCTGCAGCACCCGAGGCTTTGGCTTCGGGTGCTGTTCTGAAATGACCCTTTGTTCAAAATTGGTACAAATAAATTTAACAAATTACTAATTTATTACTTGCTAAGATGTGTGATAAAATGGTTATGATTAATTTTGTTGATTTGATTTCAGATTCGATAAAAATGGGGGTATCAGATATGGAATCATATTCGCAACTATACACCAAGAAAATTGTTGATTCAATAATCCATGGCTTAGAACATAAGCACAGCAGTATTCTGTTTGTGAAGCACTACAATACATTGAATGTTCCGATAGATGATATAGAACAGGCTGTCCAAAACAGCAAAGGCAGCATAGAGCTTTTATATCATGAATTCTCCGCCACAAAAATGCAGGAAGCTTACGAGCCGTTTCTCGGCTGGATAAAACAGATCTACTATAAATATTACCTCGATATTTCTGTTGATGAGTTTCTCGATAATGCGGGGGTGTATTATCTTGCACGTTCAGCCGTATCGTCCTATATTCTTACGGGTAAATGCAAGAGAACAGAGGACATAATAGTTGTAGAGACAGAATATGAGCTGAAACAGTTTGCCGATTCTCTGGCAAATCTTGTATCCTATATATCAAAGGAGCATACACTGTTTCTCGTGCTTAACAGACTTCACCTTGCCGAAAATTCCACTCTGAAATTCCTTAACGAATTTATTTCCAAGAACATAGATAACATTTCCCTGCTTGCCAACTATAACGAGGCATATGTTGTACCTGCATATACTCAGAATAGCTGGGCGTCCCTTGTCCGCAAAATTGAGGATATGAACTATATGCTCGATTGGAATGTTCAGGACGCTCAGACCGATGTCAATATCGCTGAAAGCTTCGAGCCTGTTATAGCTGAATTCCCGAATTATCTTGTTATGATAAACAACATGATACAGACGGTCGCTATAAAGCAGGCTATGTATTACATGAAGATCTTATATAATAAAATAACTACCGAAAAGGTAAGTATCAGCGCAAAAAACAGGGCAAAGTTTTTTACGCTGTATGCTACTGCTTCGTTATATGACAGGAATATCACAAATGCACTTATTATGTGTGAAAAGCTAAAGAATGTTAATACGAGGCACCCGAGCCTGAAATATTCCTTTAAGTATTATTATCTTTTAGCTCTGTGTGAAAGCTATGAAGGACAAAGAAGCCTTGCTAAGAAAAACGGCGATAAATGCGTAAAAATAGCTCAGAAGATGAACTCGGACAAATATGTGTTCCGTTCTCAGCTTCTGTACTATATCTATTCCCTTGACAGCTGGAACAATACCTACCGCTGGGACAGAAAATTTGAGGGTGAGGAAATAGACGAATTTGCAGAGAAGGCATTGGAATATAAGGCATATAATCATCTGGCGCATATTCTTTTCTTCGGCTGCGGCAATGAAAAGGAAAACTATATAAACGACAGTCAGACGCTTGAGGATTCAAAATACTTCAAAAAGGCTATGGAGATAGCCGAAATGCTCAAGAACGAAAGACTTATAATAGCTGCATGGAGAAAGAACGTATTCATGGCTCAGGGCTATGGCTGTTACGGATTTGTAGACTACTATTATAAGAAATGTCTTGAAATAATAGAAAAGCAGAACGACCCCGTTGAAGAGGCAAATATATATAACGGACTCGGCTTTAACCGTATCGTAAGCGAACAGTTCATTCAGGCAAATGATTATTTCAATAAAGCGCTGTCGATATTTTTCAATAATAAGAAATACTACTTTGTAGCCGAGACACTTTATAATATGGCTACCAATGCGATACTTGCCGATGAATACGAAACGGCATATAATCATCTTGTTTCGTGTACAAAGCTTCTGCGCTCCATAAAGAAAAACCGCATGAATATCTGCAATATGTCAAAGGTATACGGAATGCTCGCATACTGCAGCTATAAAATGGGGATAGACTATAATGCACATTTCTACCTGAATAAAATGGAGCGAGTGCTCCATCATGTTCTCAGACCTGACGGAGAGCCGAACTATTTCCTGTGGGACGATGATCTGTTCTTCTATTACTTTGACTGCGGTCTGCTTGAAAAAGCTGACAATATAGAGAAAGCTCAGATGTATTTTGATAAGGCAAAATATCATATGCTGCGTTCGGACGGACTGCTGTTCTTTGTATATACCATGTTTGCTCTTGAACAGGCAGACCTTTACGAAAAACAGAATGAGCCGGGAAAAGCTAAAAAGATACTTGAGGAATGCATGGAGTTCTGTTCGGCAAAGAGGTATCAGCATAAGGAGGAGACTATTTTCGCAAAGCTGCATAAACAGTCTCTTATATCAAAACGGATCGCCCTTCCTCTTACCAATATAAATAAATATCAGCTTGAGGAGCTTGCTCAGCTCGGAGAAATGGAAATGATGCTTGCGGATAAGACAAAGGGTATTGATTTCCTCGTAGCATGGCAGGAGCTTATAAATAAGGAAAACTATACTGCCGATGACATCATCGAAAATTCAATGGCAACAATGCAGAATAATTACAATCTTGACAGTATCCTGTATGTTGATATAGTAAACAAAAAACCTGTTATCCGTTATATGTGCGGAGATATCAAGATAAGCAATGAACAGCTTGAGAATATCACAAGCTATCTTACAAGGCATAAGAAGGAATTTGTCACATCGAGATATGACCGTGAGTTCTATGAGCTGCCGACTATAGTTTCGGCATTCGGAGTAAATAACATAGTTTCATTCGGCTGTGTTCCGCTTTCGGTAGATGATGAGCTTACAGGCTATATGATAGCCGCTATTGAGCTGCACGATAATATGACAAATAACATCATCTTCCTTGACAGAAATGATATTACGATATTTAAGTTTGCGCTGCGGCAGCTTACTGATACACTGTACCGTCTGAAGGCGAGAGACGAGATAAGCGCCATGAATAAGAAGCTGCAGCAGAGTGCTGTTACGGATCTTCTGACAGGACTGCTCAACCGTCAGGGCTTCGCCAAGCACGTCGGCGATTATGAAAGGCTTGTTAAGGCGGGCAAGAAGGAGAATATCTGTGCAGTAATACTGTATATGGATCTTGATAACTTCAAGCACTGCAATGATACCTTCGGACACGCTGTAGGCGATGTCATATTGAAGGCATTTTCAAGAATGCTTGAGCGTGTATGCGGTAAAAAAGGCTATGTTGTGCGGTACGGCGGAGACGAATTCCTTATGATAATGCCCGGCTCGACTCTTGATGACGGTATTGAAACAGCCAAGACCATATATAAAGAGCTTGAGCGGGAAAATAATTTTATTGAGGTAATAGAAAAAGCCGTACACGGCACTGTAAATATAGAGCAGGAACAGAGAGTATCGTGTTCTATAGGTATTGCATCAATGCCTGAATATAACCGTGACTCGGTCGATATTGCATTGAAGCACGCTGACAGCAAGCTTTATGCTGTAAAGAAAAGTGAAAAGTCGAACTACAGCGTCTGGTATGACGAGGTCGACGGAATATAAAACCTTAAGGAACCGCTGAATAAATCACGCCTTACGGTTCAGCATCTGACTTGACTGCTCTTTTCCGCTGTCTTGCATAAAACTCCCTTGACAACCGACAGGTTGCCTGCGTTCTTTTTGCACAGCCTGACGAAATAATTGCTAACACTGGATTTGATCAGCGCTTCCTTAAATCTTTTCAGCTGTATATAACAAGCGTCGATGTCCCCCGAGTCTCGCCTGCAGGCTCGGTCGGTGCTTCTGCCTTCGGCAGAGGTGTCCACCGGACACCCGC
>CACXGH010000235.1 GCA_902767175.1 uncultured Ruminococcus sp. | reverse complement strand
TCTCGATATGGTCGATAGGATAGCTTACGCGAGTATTCTAAGTAACGGTCTTGTCAGCGAAGTCAATCTTGCCATCAGCAGCTACAGTAACATTCTCAAGAAGAGCATTTCTTCTGATAGCGTTGTATATGTCAGGCTCGCTGTCCTTATCAAGACCGATTACCTTTGCATAGCAGCCGCCCTCAAGGTTGAATACACCGTTATCGTCCCAGCCGTGCTCGTCATCACCGATGAGGAGACGCTTAGGATCTGTAGAAAGTGTAGTCTTGCCTGTACCTGAAAGACCGAAGAAGATAGCCGTATGCTCACCGTTCATATCGGTGTTGGCTGAGCAGTGCATTGAAGCCATACCCTGAAGAGGCAGGAAGTAATTCTGCATTGAGAACATACCCTTCTTCATCTCACCGCCGTACCATGTATTGAGGATAACCTGCTCACGGCTTGTTACATTGAAAAGAACTGCTGTCTCGGAGTTGAGACCAAGCTCCTTGTAGTTTTCTACCTTAGCCTTTGAAGCGGTATAGACCACAAAATCAGGTTCAAAGCTCTCCTGCTCTTCTGCTGTAGGCTTGATAAACATATTTTCAACGAAATGAGCCTGCCATGCTACCTCCATAATGAAGCGGACAGCCATTCTTGTGTCCTTATTCGCACCGCAGAATGCATCTACAACATAGAGCTTCTTGCCTGAGAGCTGCTCAAGAGCAAGCTTTTTGCAGGTTTCCCAAGCCTCCTGTGAAGCAGGGTGGTTATCGTTGGGATAATCGGGTGTTGTCCACCATACCGTATCCTTTGATTTCTCGTCCATAACAATGAACTTATCCTTAGGTGAACGGCCTGTGTAAATACCTGTCATAACATTTACTGCACCAAGCTCTGTTACCTGTCCCTTTTCGTAGCCCTCAAGCGAAGGATCTGTCTCGTCCTTGAAAAGCTGCTCGTAGGAAGGATTATAAACAATCTCCTTAACATCGGTAATACCGTATTTTGTAACATCAATCTGTGCCATAAAAAAGCCCCTTTCCTTCTTAAAAATACAACTATATAATACACTAATTTTGCCTTGTTTGTCAATATAAGTTAAAAAATATACATTGCTTTTTAAAAATTATATATTCAATAATCCGTATCAACATAGGGCAAAGGCTCACCCTCTGCATAAAATCCGTCTGCATTTCTTACGGATATTTCAAGACCCTCGCCGACATAAATATCATATATCAGCTTATAGATCTCTTTTCTGCCCGTAACAGAAACACATGAAAGAGTAACTGTGACGCAGCCCTGTCTGACTGCTTCAAAATTATATGTAACATATTCATCTTCATCATGCGAGGAAGGTACTATATCCGCAACAAGAGAATCGCTTACCTCATACTTCCAGCGTGTGCCTGCTTCCGCCTGAGGAACACTTATCGAAAATTTCTTTTTTATCTGTTCAGGTTCAGGAATTACCGGCTCGGAATACTCGCCTATACCCTCGCTTACTGTATAGTTCAGATTTTTATCGACTGTGACATTATAATCAAGCTGATACTGCTTGCCGTTATGTGAATCATAGCTTAGCCTTATTGACGTCACACCTGCCGAAACGGTGCGGAAATGATATTCAAGCACAACATAGGTTCTGAGCTTTTCTATTTCCGCAGGTTTTTCGGTGACATAATATTCAAGAATATTCCTGTCCTCAGTCTCGCATTCCCAGAAATACGGAGACGATACAGGCGACCTTACCGTAAGGGTGAATTCCGTCGGTGTCTTTAGCTGCGGCTCAGAGACGGTAAGCTCAAAGTATTTTTCCTTTATCTGACCGTCATCATCTTTAGCCTTGATACATATATCATAATCTCCTGCCTGAATAGGCTTCCATTTGATAAACTCCGCAGTGCTGAAGCCGCTGAGAGCAGTCCAATCAATATCCTGCTGTCTCCTGTAGAGAAATGCATAGCTTGTATTGCCGAATCCTCCGTGAGAACGGGCTGTCAGCTCAAGAGAGCCGCCCTGCTGAACGAATGTCGTGCTGATATATGACTCGTTGAAAAGCTCAGAGGTAACTCGTATATCAAAATACTTCTTGCCTATCGTCTTTCCGTACTTTACCTTTATGCATATCTCATAGTCGCCCATTTCATCGGGCGTCCACTCGCAGCTTCTGTCCTTGCCGTAGGTCTTTAGCGTCGTCCACATCAAACCCTTATGTCTGACATAATATGCATATTCGCATTTTGCCGGATCTGCCTTTGCGGCATCTCCGTACAGCATAAGAGTATCACCGAGCAAGATCTTCTCAGCACTCACCGATGACACATTTATGCTGTCGTCCTCTTTATTTCCCAGAAGTGCAGCTATTATCTGCTCTATCGGGTTTATTGTCAATGCTTCTGCTGAAAGAGGAGCCGAACATACAAGCGTCAAGGATAGTATAACGGCAGCCGCTGCCGAAATGATCCTTTTTCTTCCTGTCAAAGCTGTTTCCTCCCTGTTTTCCTTTTTACTGCCGTGAAACAGGCATTTTAATACTATTTTTATTGGGGTCTAGTATAAGACAAAATGCCTTTCTCTGCGGTTACAATATTATTAGCACAGAAAAATGCAGATGTCAATATCATGTACGAATAATTGACATCTGCGAAAAAAGCACAGCCATATAATAATAATTTTTGTGTGATAAGTAAATATTTATTATTAAATGCCGTAAATATATTATTTTAAACAAGGAGCAAAGCTCCAACAAGCTCGCTTGATTGGAGCGAGCGACGCCGTCAACAGACGTCGGGGAGCTTTAGCTC
>CACXGH010000234.1 GCA_902767175.1 uncultured Ruminococcus sp. | reverse complement strand
GAGCTAAAGCTCCCCGACGTCTGTTGACGGCGTCGCTCGCTCCAATCAAGCGAGCTTGTTGGAGCTTTGCTCCTTGTTTAAAATAATTTCAGGACTGTCGTATAATGCGGCAGCCCTGATTTTTTTGTTATTTTCAGCATAGAACAGGCTGCAGCTGCTTTTCGTTCAGAGCAAGACTGAGGGAATCGGGCAGCTTCTCGAAATCCGCAACAAGCGAACACGGCTTGTTTACGGGATCGTCCTGAGTAAAGGGTACAAAATAATAATGCCTCCTGTTTAGCAAAGTACCTATATTCTGTGCCGATGCGCCGAGTGCGTCATTTGTCGCAATACATAACAGTACAGGTTTTGACTGCCTCAGATGAGATTTTACAGCCATTGTCACAGGCGTATCCGTTACGGCGGCGGCAAGCTTTGCAAGGGTGTTTCCCGTACAGGGAGCAACTACCATGATATCCGTCATTTTCTTCGGCCCGATAGGCTCGGCGTCTTTGATCGTGGATATTATCCTCCTCTTGCAGATGCTCTCTATCCTGTTAATAATTTCCTCTGCTTTTCCGAAGCGTGTATCTGTCGTATATGCATTAAAGGACATTATGGGAAGGATATCATATCCCATATCCGACAATGCCTGCATTTGCTTTATGGCTTTTTCAAATGTGCAGAATGAGCCGCACATTGCAAATCCTACTTTTACGGTGTTCATCAGAGTTCCTCCCCGAGAATATTATAAACGGCATTTTTGATGATGATACCTGCACTTTTCGGTGCAACCTTTCCCGGCAGTGACAAAGCCTGCATTACCCTTAAGGATAAATCATCAGCCGCTTTTGTATCGACACCGCCCGGATATGAAGCAAGGTCGATTATCAGCGGAGAGCCAACGAGTGAAGTAAGCGTTTTTCTGTCAAAAAGCAGTGAAGGGGCTGTATTGAAAATTATATCATACCTTCCGCAAAGCTCAGATGATAATATGGCTTTCATTCCTTCGGCACGGATAAATGCGTGGGCGTCCTTTCTCTGGGAGCTTACGGTGACATCTGCTCCGATACCTCTCAGCATGAAAGAAAGAATCTTTCCGATCCTTCCGTAACCTGTCACAAGACAGCGTGAGCCGTTAAGGGTGCCTTCATATTCGTGCATTGCAGTTTCTATCGCTCCCTCGGCAGTAGGAACGGCATTCAGAACGGCGAATTCCTCACTTGTGCTGTAGTCGTATATTTTCTGTCCTTCAAAAGGCAGTCTTTCCTTCATTCCGCAGAATACAGGCTTTTTGTCCTTTACGCTTTCAAACAGGCTCAGAGGAATATTCTCCTCTGCAAACGGTGCATTTACATGAAGCTTGTCACGGGTGCAGGGGAGAGGAAGGATAAAGGCGTCACACAGCCCGATCAACTCATCGGGTTTATGAGCTGTAAGACGGTATTTCTCACTGCATTTATCAAAACCGCCGAAGTAAACGTCAAAGCCGTCCTCCTGTAAGGACTGTCCGCAATATATCTGTCGTTTATCTCCGCCGATAACAGCAAAGCTTTTAATTTCAGTCATAAGGATAACCTCCACCATATAAAAGAAGCCGGAGCAAACGAATGCGTCTGCTCCGACCGTTCCGGCGTCATCATCGTTCATTACATAATATGAAAGCTGCGATGATTGTGTTAAAGTTATGATTTATTTTCGCAAAAGTCCGGCAGGGGAATATTCAGACTTTTTTAAGAAGCTCTATAAAAAGCCTGCCCTTTTTGCTCCTGCCCTTAAGTTCGCCTACCTCGGCTTTGCCCTTTCCTCTCATGGAGAGCTTATCTCCTGTATGAAGCTCAAATGAAGTATCTGTCTGTTCCTTCCAATTTACGAATACAAGCCCCTTTTTTATCTGTTCGGCTGCCTTTGCCCTTGACATTGAAAAAGCTTCTGCAGCTATGCAGTCAAGCCGCATGGAGCTTATGTTCACCTCAATTCGCTGATATTCAGGCTCGTAAAGCTCAGCTTTATCGGATACTGTCAGTGTGACATTATACCGCCCTATTTTTGAAAGCGACAGCAGTATATGCTCAGACGCTGATTTGTGGCAGAAAAACTGCGGACAGTTCTTATTAGGCAGGATATCTCCGACCATTTCACGCTTTATGCCGAGTCCCATCAGCGCACCGAGAACATCTCTGTGCGAAATCACGGCACTGCGGTCTGCTGCTGCGGCAGTTATCAGCACAATGGGCGGCTCGCTGTCCTCACAGTATTCATGAGCCTTAATTCTGCAAAGCCGTCTTTCCGCATCATCGTATCCGCCTATAAAATCTATCATTCCGGAGAATTCCCTTACACCTGCGGCAAGAGAGAGCTGTGCAGGGTCTAAGAATGATGAGTAAACGGTGGTGTAATTCTTCTCTGAGCTTTTTATAAGGTCGCTGAGCCTTCTCAGAAGAAGCTTTTCTTCCTTGCTGCTTGTGTATTTATCCGTGAAGTCCGTATTGCTCACTCCTTGCTTTGTTTTTCTTCCCGGGTTTTGATATAATCCTCCAAAAACCTCTGCGCAAGACTGTCCGGCCTTATTTCCCTGCGTGCGTCTTCAATGGAAAACCACTGTGCCTTGTCTATTTCGGAGGCGCTTACACCGCTCAGATCTTCGCTGTCCACAGTGCAGGTGAAGTTCAGCATGAGCGTGTTGCTCCGTGCAAAGTATTCGCTCCTGTTATAGCTCAGAGAGGTGACTTTCAGCCCTGTTTCCTCCAGCACTTCACGTCTTACGGCGTCCTCAGCGCATTCACCCTTGTTCACATAGCCTGCAACAAGTATATTGCTGCGTTTCCCGTACTGCTGAATCAAAAGTATTCTCTCCCTTTGGGGGTCGTGGACAATCATGCTTACGGCAGTGGAGAAAAACGGGAAGCGAAAACAGCCGCATTTTTCGCAGTAGGGTATCATGCCCTCGCCCTCAAGATATTTTTCTTTAAGCTCCGCTGAGCATTCATAGCAGTATTTCATTACAGGTTTCCTCCGTGTGAAAAA
This sequence comes from uncultured Ruminococcus sp., assembly GCA_902767175.1. Classification (GTDB taxonomy): domain Bacteria; phylum Bacillota; class Clostridia; order Oscillospirales; family Acutalibacteraceae; genus UBA1213. Next base: position 3,568 of record CACXGH010000234.1, on the reverse strand, counting down.
GTAAGGAAGCGCTGAGCCGTAAGGCATGATTTATTCAGCGATTCCGTAATAATAAAAACCGGCTGACGCAGTACAGAAATGCGGCAGCCGGTTGTTCCTGATCATTATGCCTCAGCGATGACCTCGACCTCACAGAGAACATTCTTGGGGAGTGTTTTTACTGCAACGCATGAGCGTGCAGGCTTGCCTGTGAAATATCTGCCGTAGATCTCGTTGAATGCAGCGAAATCGTTCATATCAGCTAAGAAGCATACTGTCTTTACAGCCTTGTCAAGTGAAGTGCCTGCTGCTTCAAGGAGGTTCTTGAGGTTATTCATTACCTGCTCGGTCTGTCCCTCGATAGTATCTGCTTCGACCTTGCCTGTAGCCGGAACAATAGCTATCTGACCTGATGTGAAAACAAGACCGTTTGTTTTTATTGCCTGAGAATAAGGACCTATTGCATCGGGAGCGTTCCTGGTATAAATTACTTCTGCCATTTGAATAACAACCTTTCTTTAAATATTACATATCAGGGAATTACTTATCAGATCCGGTGTATGTATTCCGTGATCAATTCAGCGATCCCTTAGTTTACTGTCTTGTAGCCGTGCTTTAAAAGCTCGTCCTTTATCTTCTGGATATGCTCATGGTTTCTCGTTTCAAGTGAAAGTCTGAGATAGCATGAGTTTATATCGGTGTTAAGGTCGGCTCTGTCATGGCTTACGGCAACGACATTAGCACCCAGCTTAGAGATTATCCTGGAGACACTCTGCAGCTCGCCGGGCTTGTCGGTAAGCGCTATCGTGAACTCCGCAAGTCTGCCTGTTTTCTGCAGACCTCTGTCAATTACTCTTGACAGGATAGTAACGTCAATGTTTCCGCCCGAAACAAGACAGCATACCTTCTTGCCCTTTATCGGGAACTTATCAAACAGTGCTGCGGCAACTGAAACAGCGCCTGCACCCTCTGAAATGAGCTTCTGCTTCTCGATGAGTGAAAGTATGGCAGTAGCAAGCTCGTCATCGGTAACGGTCATTATTTCGTCAACATATTTGCTGCAAAGGTCGAACGTAAGCTCACCGGGAGTTTTCACGGCGATACCGTCAGCAAATGTATTTACACTGTCAAGTGTTTCTATCTTCTTATGAGCCATTGAAAGATACATTGAAGGTGCGCCTGCGGACTGAACACCGTATACCTTGACATTGGGATTGAGTGACTTTACAGCGTATGCAACACCGCTGATAAGACCGCCGCCGCCGATAGGCACGATAATGGCATCGACATCGGGGAGCTGTTCAAGTATTTCAAGTCCGATAGTACCCTGACCTGCAATGACAAGCTCATCATCGAACGGGTGAATGAAGGTCGCTCCCGTTTCGTTCTGCAGTTCAACAGCCTTGTCATGAGCATCATCATAGGTTCCCTCTACAAGACAAACCTCGGCGCCGTAGCTCTTTGTAGCTTCAACCTTTGAGATAGGAGCGCTGTCAGGCATACAGATGAGTGACTTTATTCCGTACTTCTGAGCAGCTCTTGCAACGCCCTGTGCGTGGTTTCCTGCAGAGCAGGCGATAACTCCCTTTGCTCTGTCCTCATCGGTGAGCTGAGAGATCTTATAATATGCTCCTCTTGCCTTGAAAGCACCTGTTACCTGAAGATTCTCTGTCTTGAGGTAAAGCTCGCAGTCGGCGGAAAGATTGGTAGCCTTGATCATATCTGTAGGTCTTATTACTTCCTTGAGAACATAAGATGCATGATAGATCTTATCAAGTGTAAGCATTTTGATATCCCCTTTTTTCTTTGTTATCCGTAATTTTTTGTTACAGCTTCTACACCTATATAAAATACCGCTTTTTATCATAAATGTCAAGGTTTTGAAAAAAATACGGCGCAGAGAAGGAAGGATTTACATCAGTAATGATATAATCAGAGGGGAAAGATGAAAGAAAAATAAAAAAATCAGGGAATTTTCAAAAAAGAGTCTTTATCTTTTCGTATGTTTATTGTATAATATAGGAAGATGTATACGGTCACTGACATGGTGCCGTCATACAGAAATAAAAACATTTGGAGCGTGATTAAAATGGCATTAGTAAATGCAGCAGAAATGCTGAAAAAGGCAAAGGCAGGTCATTATGCAGTAGGACAGTTCAACATCAATAACCTTGAGTGGACAAAGGCTATCCTTCTTACAGCTCAGGAGCTTAATTCTCCCGTTATTCTCGGTGTATCTGAGGGTGCAGGAAAGTATATGACAGGCTTCAAGACAGTTGCAGCCATGGTCAAGGCAATGGACGAGTCTCTCGGTATTACGGTACCCGTAGCTCTCCATCTCGATCACGGTACATACGAAGGCTGCTACAAGTGCATTAAGGCAGGCTTTACATCTATTATGTTTGACGGCTCACACTATCCCTTTGAGGAAAACCTTGCAAAGTCACAGGAGCTTGTAAACGTGGCTCATCAGCTCGGTCTTTCAATCGAGTGCGAAGTAGGCTCGATCGGCGGTGAGGAAGACGGCGTTGTAGGTATGGGCGAGTGCGCAGATCCCGATGAGTGCAAGACTATTGCTGATCTCGGTGTTGATATGCTTGCTGCAGGTATCGGCAACATTCACGGCAAGTATCCCGAGAATTGGAAGGGACTCAGCTTTGAGACACTTGATGCTATTCAGGCTAAGACAGGTGAGATGCCCCTCGTTCTTCACGGCGGTACAGGTATTCCTGCCGACATGATAAAGAAGGCTATTTCTCTCGGTGTTTCCAAGATCAACGTAAACACAGAGTGCCAGCTTTCATTCCAGGAAGCTACAAGAAAGTACATTGAAGAGGGTAAGGATCTTCAGGGCAAGGGCTTCGACCCGAGAAAGCTTCTCGCTCCCGGCTTTGAGGCTATCAAGGCTACAGTCAAGGAGAAGATGGAACTGTTCGGCTCAGTAGGCAAGGCATGAGATCTGACTGAGAACGAGTTCCTTCAGGGTCTGATATTATCTGACGGCCCTCACTGTAATACACAGCCTGCGGAAGTATAGCTTCTGCGGCCGACCGTCCCGCACGGTGCCGACGCACCGCTCAGGGACGGTTTTTTCTTTGTCAGGCCGTTTTTCAGTAAGGGGTGCGGGAATTTTTCTCAAAAGAAGAAAAATTAAGGAATCGCTGAATAAATCACGCCTTACGGCTCAGCACCTGTCTTGCTTGCCATTTTTCCGCCATCTTGCACAAAAATCCCTTAACAACCGACAGGTTGCCTGCGGTCTTTTTGCACAACCTGACGAAAAAATTGCTAACGCAATACAGGCACCGGATTTATCAGCGCTTCCTTAACACGGAGATCAACTTTTAAAAGCTGACAGATGATACTAATATTCGATAGAATACTTTAGCTTTGCATAAGTTCCGCCAGCCAATCATCGTTCGCCTTTGGCTCCGCTTTTTGGGGCGTTACTTAATATCTTTGGCGTTAAATTCCTTCTTCTGAAATTTGACTTGTATGTTTATTTATAGATCAAGTCAGCGGTTTTAGGAAAGGGGTATGGGGAATAACCCTTTTTCCGCCGGAAAAGGGTTTTCCCCATGTGACTGTC
>CACXGH010000233.1 GCA_902767175.1 uncultured Ruminococcus sp. | reverse complement strand
GAGCTAAAGCTCCCCGACGTCTGTTGACGGCGTCGCTCGCTCCAATCAAGCGAGCTTGTTGGAGCTTTGCTCCTTGTTTAATAATTAAAGAAAGAAATCTGTTTTGAATTATTGTTTCCATGCGTGAGGAACAGGCAGAAGAGCTTTCTAAAAAAGCTTTCCTTAATGATATTAACCATGACAGAACAATTCGCCGTGAAATGTTTCATGTGAAACATTACTATTCAGGTCACTTCCTCTGTACAAAATGTTTCATGTGAAACATTCATTGCCTGCGGTGTTCCCTTATACTGCTTTTAATGGGAGTCCGGTATTAACCTTATGTTCATATATTTTTAACTCGTTCAGAATACTGCCGTAAATAACGGAATGCGTTGTTTTATATTATAAAAGGTGGTATAATAAAGAAAATCTTTTATAACAGAGGAAGCATTATGGAAAAGACAATTGCAGCTATATCAACCGCCAACGGTATAGGCGGTATCGGTGTTATAAGAATCTCAGGCGAAAAGGCAGTTGAAACTGCCGATAAGGTTTTCAGATCAATATCCGGAAAGCTCATTTCGGAACTGAAAGGATACACTGCGGCTTACGGAAAAATATTTGACAACGGAGAAGCAATAGACGAAGCTGTTGCTCTCGTGTTCAGAGCACCTCACAGCTACACAGGCGAAGATGTCGTTGAGCTTTCCTGCCACGGCGGACTGTATGTAACAAAAAGAGTTCTTCGTGCCGTACTGAAAAACGGTGCGGTGCCTGCCGAGGCAGGAGAGTTTACAAAGCGAGCATTTCTTAACGGAAAAACAGGTCTTACCGAAGCCGAAGCAGTAATGGATATTATTTCCGCAAGAGGCTCTCAGAGCGCAAGAGCGGCACTTTCATGTATGGAGGGCAGACTGCGGCAAAGGATAAATACAGTTCGTGATAAGCTGATAAATACTGCGGCTCATCTCTCCGCATGGGCTGACTATCCCGAAGATGACATTCCGGAGGTAGATACAGATAATCTCAAAGATACTCTCGGCATTTGCCGTAAAGAGCTGCAGTCTCTGCTTGACAGCTATGATACGGGAAAACTGATGCGTGAAGGTGTTGATACCGTAATTGCAGGCAGACCCAATGTAGGAAAGTCAACCATAATGAATCTTCTTTCAGGCTGTGAGCGTTCTATCGTAACGAATATTCCCGGAACAACGAGAGATGTTATCGAAGAAACCGTAATGCTCGGAGAGATACCTCTCAGGCTTTCCGATACGGCAGGAATTCATTCTACCGATGATCCTGTTGAAAAGCTCGGTGTCGAGCGTGCAAGAGACAGAATAAAAAAAGCCGGTCTTGTACTTGCCGTGTTTGATTCTTCACGGCCGTTATCCGATGATGACAAGGAGCTTATCTCTCTGCTTACAGATGCGCCTGCCCTTGCCGTAATAAACAAAACAGACTTGCCGCAGGAGCTTGACACAGAATACATACGCACAAGGCTGAGTCACTGCGTATTTATTTCGGCGCTTGCCGGTGACGGCACTGATGAGCTTGAAAAGCAGGTATCGGAGATAATCGGAACATCAGCTCTTGATGCCTCCCAAGGCATACTTGCAACGGAAAGACAGCGAAGCTGTGCCGAAGGTGCGATGAAATGTATAGATGAAGCAGAGCAGGCTCTCTCCATTGGTATAACCCTTGATGCAGTTACAGTTATTATAGAAGAAGCTATAGACCGTCTTCTTGAGCTTACCGGAGAACGTGTTACCGAGGCAGTCGTAAATAATGTATTCTCTCATTTTTGTGTAGGAAAATAATACAGACGGGGACGCAGTGAAGTGTCCCCGTTATTTTTTTAAAATTTCAGAGATTTTTTACCGATTATCAAAAATGACCTGTTATTAAGGTATGGAGTGACGACGAGCTTAAAACCGTACTCCATGATGATGGAAATATTCCTGCAAATGAAATAGCCGTAAAGAAGGATTATCTTTACAAGACCGATAAATCTGTTGTCTGCAACCTTATACAGTTTACCGCAGGCTTCACCAAAAACGGACTTTACAATTTCGTCAACGAAATTGCTGCACAGAAATGTTTTTCTCAAAAAATAACCTTATGAGTAATAAGATATGGTATAATAGGCATGAGACAGCCGGAAATAAAAAAATCAGAAAAATTCTCCGAAAGCTGCACCCTGCAGCGTACTTAGGCTGTTATTATTAAACAAGGAGCAAAGCTCCAACAAGCTCGCTTGATTGGAGCGAGCGACGCCGTCAACAGACGTCGGGGAGCTTTAGCTC
>CACXGH010000232.1 GCA_902767175.1 uncultured Ruminococcus sp. | reverse complement strand
GGAAACAATGATTTCTATATGTTCGGAGAGGTCTGCACAAGAGGCCATGACGTATGGTACAGAGGCGTTCCTGCTATTTCTACCTGCTTCTATACATGGGACGACAGCGATTCCGATAAAGCAAAGTGGAGCGACACCGATCTTGCAAATAACGAGGCTCTTGCAGAGGCATGCTACAATAATAACACGAGTGCTGATAATCAGCCTACTTCTGATAACGCATTCCTTAATGGCAATGACTATCATCAACCTGATTATTCCAAGCGCTCAGACTTGGGCGTAATCGATTTCCAGATGCACTGGAGCTTTGAAAATGCCAACAGCGCATTCAGTACAGCTCTTGGAGAGGACAGATACTTTAATGATTCTACATGGAATGTAGTATATGTAAACTCTCACGACTATTCTCCCGATTTCTGCTCTGATAAGGTATATACAGGCGATACAGATGCATGGGCGGAGAACCTTTCTCTTATGTTTACTTTCCGTGGGATTCCCTGCGTTTATTACGGTACAGAGATAGAGTTCCAAAAAGGCTGCCCGATTGATAAGGGTCCGAAAGCTATGCTCTCTGAAACAGGCCGTGCTTACTACGGTGACCATATCGAAGGAGATATCTCAGCTTCAGATTTTACCGTATATACAGCTACAGGCGAAGCTAAGACAACTCTTGAATCCACTCTTTCACAGCATATCATTCGTCTTAACAGAATCCGTCAGGCAGTTCCTGCCCTCAGAAAAGGTCAGTATTCAACAGAAGGCTGCTCCGGCAGCGGTATCTCATTCAAGAGAAGATATACAGATGCCAATACAGACAGCTTTGCTTGCGTAGCTATCTCAGGCTCGGCTACCTTCTCAGGTATTCCGAACGGTACTTATGTAGATGCTGTTACAGGAGAAACACAGACAGTTTCCGGCGGAACTCTTACAGCTAATGTATCCGGCAAGGGCAACCTCAGAGTCTATGTTCTCAACGGCCCCGGCAGAGTTGTTCCCAACGGCACATATATCAACGACGGCGGCGCTGCTGAGCTTATCGGCAACGAGGCTGTTGACGTTGTAAAGATCCCCGTAACAGACGTTACACTCAGCAAGACATCTGTTTCCGTAATGGAGGCAGAAAGCACAACTGTTACAGCTACAGTTGCTCCTTCAAATGCTACAAATAAGTCTGTAACATGGACATCAAGCGATACATCTGTTGCTACAGTAAGCGGCGGTGTTATCAAAGGTGTAAGTGTAGGTACAGCAACAATTACAGCATCATCAAATAACGGAATTAAGGCAACCGTAAAGGTGACGGTTAAAGAAAATACGAGCATTGTAAAGCCCACAGGCGTTACAGTTACTCCTTCAACACTGACGCTTCAGTCAGGCGCTTCCGGCAGTCTTACAGCTACCGTAACTCCTTCAACTGCAACAGATAAGTCAGTAACATGGACATCAAGCAACGCTTCCGTTGCAACTGTAGATTCATCAGGTGCTGTAAAGGCAGTAGGCAAGGGTACTGCTACAATTACTGCAGCTACATCAAACGGTCTTACAGCAACTGCTACAGTTACCGTTGAGGGCAAGTCTACTCCTTATATAGAAAACGGTGTTTATTTTGAAAAGCCTTCCTCCTGGGGCACAGGCATAAATGTTTACATCTATGACAGCTCCACAGATAAAGCAATAGGTTCCGGCTGGCCCGGTACAGCAATGACCTCTGGCGGTGACAATGTTTACTACTATGAGTTCAAGCCTTCTTCATCTACCGTTAAGGTAATATTCAACGACGGCAGCAATCAGGTACCTGCTTCACAGCAGCCCGGTTTTGACTTCGTCAACAGAGGCTACTACACAACAAACGGCTATGACCATACGGTTGAGAAGGAAACAACTGTTGATGTCACATCTGTGTCACTTGACAAGACAACTGCTACGGTGAATGTCGGCTCAACAGTCAAGCTTACAGCTACAGTTGCTCCCTCTAATGCAACAGACTCCACTGTTACATGGTCGTCAAGCAATACTTCCGTTGCTACAGTATCCAACGGTACTGTTACAGGCAAGGCTGCAGGTACTGCGGTTATCACTGCAGCATCATCGAACGGCAAAAAAGCAACTGCAACTATAACCGTAAAGCAGATAACCACTACAGGCTTAACAAACAACTCAACAATTTCCGCTTCAAGTGTTACTTACGGCGGAAAAGTGACTCTTACAGGTAAAGCATCAGGCGGTACATCGCCCTATCAGTATGCTTTCTATGCAAAGCTCAGCACAAGCACATATTATTCTACACTCAAGGATTTCAGCACGACTGCTACATACGCATTTACTCCTGCTCATACAGGTACTTACAATATTCATATCAAAGTAAAGGATTCGAGCGGAGCTACAGCATCAAAGTTCATCAACCTTACAGTTAAGCCGCAGACAACAACAGCGCTTAAGAATAATTCTACTATCTCTGCAACTTCAATAGATCTTGGAAGCTCTGTTACGGTTACAGGATATGCATCAGGCGGTACATCACCCTATCAGTATGCAGTATACTACAAGAAGTCATCTTCAACATATTTCACAACTGTAAGCAAATATTCCACAGCGAGAACAGCAAAGATAACTCCTGCAGGTACAGGCACATATAACGTAAGGGTATATGTAAAGGACAGCAAGAACACAACTGCCATCAAGAACTTCAATGTTACGGTCACAAAGGGCATTCTTGCAAATAAGTCAACTGTTTCCGCAACCACAACTACACTCGGAAAGAGCATTACTATAACAGGTACGGCAACAGGCGGTACATCACCATATCAGTACTGCTCATACTATAAGCACTCAACTGCTTCAAGCTACACACTTAACCGTGCATACAGCACAACAAGAACAATGACCTTCAAGCCTGCTCATTCAGGCAAGTATACTCTCCTTGTAAGAGTAAAGGATAATCTCGGCACTGTAGTATCCAAATACTATACAATAACCGTTAATCCCGGCGCTCTTGCAAATACAACAACTGTATCTGCAACATCTGTACCGCTCGGAAGCAGCGTGACAATTACAGGTGCTGCAACAGGCGGAAAGTATTCCTATAAGTATGCGGCTTATTACAAGAAGTCTACTTCTACTTATTACACAACTCTCAGAGATTTCAGTGCAACAAAGACAATGACCTTCAAGCCTGCAGCAGTTGGTACATGGAATCTCCGTACAAAGGTAAAGGACGCTGCAGGAACTATTAAAGTCAAGAACTTTAATATAAAGGTTACTGCTGCTCTTGCAAATAAGTCTACTATCTCGGCAACAAAGATCACACTTGGTTCATCGATCACGGTTACAGGTACAGCCTCCGGCGGTACTGCTCCTTATAAGTATGCAGGCTATTACAAGAAGTCCACAGCAACTGCTTATACCGCATTCAGAACTGCAAGCACAACAAGAACAATGAGCTTAAAGCCTGCAGCGGTAGGTAAGTATAACCTCCGCATCAAGGTAAAAGATGCAACAGGCAAGGTTGTAAATAAGGACTTTACAGTAACAGTAACGGCGGCTCTTACAAATAAGGCAGCACTTTCCGCATCAAGTATTACTCTTGGTAAGGCTGTAATGATCAATTGTGCAGCATCAGGCGGATCAGGCTCTTATCAGTACGCAGCTTCCTATAAGAATGTTACAACAGGCTCAAGCTATAAGCTCCTCAGAGGTTACAGCTCTTATGCTAAGATGGCATTCAAGCCTACAACTGCAGGTACTTATACTGTCTTCGTAAAGGTTAAGGACGGTGCAAATACTGTCAAGGCTAAGTCACTTACGCTTAAGGTTACAAAGCCCGCTGCTCTTGCGAATTCATCAAAACTTTCAGCAACGGCTATCAAATACGGAAAGAGCGTTTCAGTAAGATGTTCGGCAACAGGCGGTACAGCTCCTTATTACTATGAAATAGCTTATAAGAAGGCTTCAACATCAAATTACTATATCGTTCAGAGCTTCAGCACTGACAGTACACTCCAGATCACTCCCGGTGCAAAGACAAGCTACGATATCCGTGTAAGAGTAAAGGATAAGGCTGGTACAATTAAGACTAAGTATCTTAAGGTTACAGTATCATAATCAGCTTTACAGGGTAAAATACTCCTTCCATAATTATCATTAACTAAGTACAGTCTCCGTATGGATTAATTCATACGGAGACTGTACTTTTGTTGCAATGCGTCAGCTTTTATGGTATAATAAATAGTATATTATACAGAAAAATATGTACATAAGGGAAAATCGGAAGAAGAGACATTATGATAAACAAAGAGATCAGTATGATCATGCCGGACGCTCATCTCATAGAGATAAACCGCAATGAACTGGCATTGAGACTAAAAACCGAAAGAGGATATACAAGCCCTCAGCTTGAAGCCTGCAAAAACAGGCTGCTTGATGTTATCAGCTATAAATGTGCATATATTCGTATACCTGTGGATCTGAGCAAAACGGGTGTGTGTATATTTGATTTTGCAGAAGTACAGAGCCGTGACCTGTATAAAAACCTTAGCGGCTGCAAAGAGGTATATGTAATGGCTTTGACAACGGGTATTGCCGTAGACAGACTGCTTGCACGTCTTAATGTAGTATCTCAGGCAGAGCATTTCATGACAGATGCCCTGTCTTCGGCAGCAGCAGAGAGCTTTTGCGACTATGTATGTAAAATACTGACCCGTGATACAAAATGCGTACCGCGATTCAGCCCCGGATTCGGCGACCTGTCAATAACGCTTCAAAAGCCGCTGCTTGCAAGACTCGATGCGGTCAATAATTTAGGAATCACACTGAATTCAGCATATCTTATGACGCCTGTTAAGTCGATTACGGCATTTATGGGAATAAAGGGAAATAAAAATGATGAGGAAGGCTTATGAATAATATAATTGAACTTATTAAAAAGCAGAGAGTTTATTTTGACGGCGGAACAGGAACTGTTCTTCAAGGGCTTGGACTTCCTGCCGGTTACTCTCCCGAGCTTTGGAATATCGAACACCCCGAAAGAATAACTGCCCTCCATAACGCTTATTTTGATGCGGGCTGTAATATTGTAAAGACGAATACATTCGGGGTTAACCGTGATAAATTCAAAAACTACCGTGAGCTTATCACTGCAGGTATAGAATGCGCCAGAAGAGCAGCTCAGGGCAGAGAAAACGCCTTTGTGGCTTTCGATATGGGACCTACAGGCAGACTTCTTGAGCCTCTTGGAGACCTGCCTTTTGAAGAAGCAGTGGATATCTTTGCCGATAATGTAAGAGCAGCTGCGGAATGCGGTGCAGACCTTGTATTGATAGAAACAATGAACGACAGCCTTGAGACTAAGGCGGCTGTACTTGCAGTAAAGGAAAACAGCGATCTGCCTGTATTTGTAACCAATGTGTATGATGCATCGGGCAAGCTGATGACGGGTGCGGACCCTATGGCTATGACAGCAATGCTTGAAGCTCTGAGGGTTGACGCAATCGGAGTAAACTGTTCGCTCGGTCCGGATAAAATGATCGGGATAATAGATGAATTCAGTAAATATTCTTCGACCCCGATCATAGTAAATCCGAATGCAGGTCTGCCGGAGGTCAGAGACGGAAAGACTGTATTCAATGTCGATGCCGAGGAATTTTCCGGCCAAATGGTGCGTCTTGCAGAGAGCGGAGCAACAATTCTCGGCGGCTGCTGCGGAACGACACCCGAATATATATCCAAGGTGATTGAAAAAACCAAATCATTGCCGTATTCTCTTCCCGAAGAGAAAGATATTACAATGGTATCCTCATATACCCATGCCGTGATGATCGGTGATGACCCTGTATTGATAGGGGAGAGGATCAACCCTACAGGAAAGCCGAAGCTCAAGGAAGCCCTTCGCAGCGGAGATTTGAACTATGTGCTGAATGAAGCAATAAAGCAGGCTGAAGCAGGAGCGCATATACTTGATGTCAATGCCGGACTTCCCGAGATCAACGAAACAGAAATGATGCTGCGGTGTGTCACTTCGATACAGGCGGTTACGGATATTCCATTACAGATAGACTCGACCTCACCCGAAACACTTTCGGCAGCAATAAGAGCTTATAACGGAAAACCGCTCGTTAATTCCGTCAACGGTACGGAAAAAAGCCTCAATGCAGTTCTTCCTATAGTTCAGAAATACGGCGGCGGTCTTATCGCACTTACAATAGACGAAAGCGGAATTCCCGATAAGGCGGAGGACAGAACAAAAATAGCCGAAAAGATAATTGAACGGGCTGCATCTTACGGCATAAAAAAGAAGGATATCATAGTTGACCCTCTTGCGCTTACTATATCATCAAATCCGGAAAGCGCAGTAGTAACCCTTGAGTCTGTCAGAAGAATAAGAGCACTTGGCGTAAAGACGAGTCTTGGTATCTCGAATATCTCCTTCGGCTTACCGCAGAGAGAGCTAATCACCTCGACATTCTATGCGAATGCTCTGCAAAGCGGTCTTAACTGTGCAATAATGAATCCCTTCTCAAAGGCAATGATGAATACCTATTATACCTTCCGTGCGCTGAACAACCTCGATAAAGGCTGTACGGATTATATAAACTATGCTTCTTCCACGACTGAACAGCAAACGGCTGATAAAAAGAACGCAGCAGCCCCGGAGGGTGACCTGAGAAGCTCTATTGTCAAGGGACTAAAGGAATCGGCAGTAAAATACGCTTCACAGCTTCTGACTGAAACTGCACCTCTTGATGTAATAAACTGTCATATCGTTCCTGCACTCAACGAAATAGGTGAGGCATTTGAGAATAAAAAGGCGTATCTTCCGCAGCTTCTCATGAGCGCCGAAGCAGCTTCGGCAGCATTTGAGGAGGTAAAGAAAAAAATACCTGCCGATAAAACTGACAAGAGCAAAGCAATAGTTTTAGCTACTGTCAGGGGAGATATCCACGACATAGGCAAGAATATCGTTAAGGTGCTCATGGAAAGCTACGGCTTTACGGTATATGACCTTGGAAGAGATGTTCCGCCCGAGGATATTGTAAACTGTGCCGTTGAGAATAAATGCAGGCTTGTAGGACTCAGCGCTCTGATGACTACTACCGTTCCGGCAATGGCTGAAACCATAGCACTGCTTAATAAGACGGACAAGAGCATAAAAACGCTTGTCGGAGGTGCTGTGCTAAATCAGGAATATGCAGATATGATAGGCGCAGACTTTTACGGTGCTGATGCAATGGACAGCGTACGCTTTGCCGAAAGCTTCTATTCTGAGAGCTGAGCCGTCGGTATAATTGAAAAATCAGCTTCATAAAAATTAACGACCTTATTTTATTAAAGCACAAGGGAGTTGAATACATGAAGAAGCTGATATTATTTGAACCCCAAGAACAAGCAAACGGATTGAAAAGATACAGGCTGTTTATGCTGTTTTGTGCCGCATTGCTTGCAGGAATTGTTTGCGGCTCATTCAGCAGCAGGGGAGCAGATGCCGGAATGCTGCAAAGTCTTGATGTTATTTTCAGGACGAATTACGCACTTCGCAGCGACTGCGGCATTATTTCAACATTTATTTCGTCTTTCTCATCCGGAACAATATTTATGCTCGTTATCTTTCTTTTGGGGATTTCCCTGTGGGGATGGCTCTTGTGTCTTCCTGCCGCCTTTTTTAAGGGCTATGGCTACGGACTAAGCGCCGGTTTTATTTATGGTGCTTATGGAATGAAGGGGATATTCTATAATTTGCTCGTTATTCTTCCGGGAATGTTCATTTCTTCCGCTGTAATAGCGGCAGCGTCTCTCTATTCATTCAGAAACTCTATAAACTCGGTGATGTTCCTTTTTCGCTCCCCGATAAAGGACGACCCTCAGGCTCAGTTCAGAGCCTATGCTGTCACCATGCTGAAGCTGATGCTGCTGTGCGCCGCATCAAGCCTTGCGGATATGCTGTGTGCGCTGTGCTTTTCGTGGATGTTCAGCTTTTGAAGTATTTGCTATTAATTATCAAGGAAGTGTCTAAATGTCGGTCTCTGCTCAAAGAAAATACGGTCTTTCCGATTTCTTTTCAGGTTTATTCTCAAATCTCGGAAAGCTCCTGCTTGCAAATCTGTTTTTCTGCATACCGCTTGCGGTTTTTATAACCATTCTCGTATTTGTCTTTCAGGCATTGGGAGCAATGAATTGGTTTATATTATTTTTGCTGATACCGTTTATGTCACCGTTTTTTGCAGGAATAATCAATGTCTGCAGAAAGCTTACTGCTGATAAAAAAGTAATGCCTGTCAAAGATTTCTTTAAGGGCATAAAGGAGAATTGGCTTTTCTTTTTGATAAACTCGGCTCTTCTGTATATCCTTACGGCTGGAATGTTTGTAATGCTCGCATTGAATAAGCAGTCAGAGAGCGGAGCCGTCACGGCTTATCTTATTGTGGTTGCCATCACATCGCTTGTCTTTATTCTGATAGAATTTTCGGCAGTTGTTATGACAGTTTCGGTAGAGCTGCATTTTGTAGATGTTTTTAAAAACTCACTTCTGTTTATTGCAAAGGGTTTTGTAAATCATCTTAAAATACTGTTTGCACTTCTTTTTACCGCTTTTCTTATATATTCGCTTGCGGCTTTGATAAACAGCCTTACTCCGCTGCTTATTGTTCTTGGTGTTCTTACACTTCTTGGTTTGCCTACACTTATAATGTATATAGTTGTCTATAATTCGTATCAGACTATAGAGAAACATATAATTACTCCGTTTTCAGAGCAGTCACAGCATGAACAGCAGCTGAAGCTTGAAAAGGAAAAGGACGAACAGCTTACTGTTGAGGAGCTTGAGCCGCTTGCAAAGGGAGATCCTGAGGAATATGTATTTCTCAATGGTAAAACTGTAAAGAGGAAAACAATATTAAAAATGATTGATGTAAGAAAAAATAACCAGTAGTGCATATATCGTTAATGATGAATTTTTATCTTAAAAGGCATAGAAAATATCTAAAATATAGAATTTCTGAAATCGGGCTGTATACCTGAAATATAATATTGACAACTTTTTAACGAACTATTATAATGGTATATAGATACGAATATTTATTAATTTGGTGTAAAGCAGCCGTACCGTACTGCGGTATGCCCTGCATTAAACTGTTAATAACAAAACGGAGGACAGGACAATGGCTAAGAATGAAATTGAAATCGAAGCTCAGGCAGAAAACGGGTTAGTACACGATCTTGATACCTTCAGTGCAAAGCTTGCACAGGTCAAAGAGGCTCAGAAGAAATTTGCCGGGTTCACACAGGAGCAGGTAGATAAAATCTTCAAGGCTGCCGCTATAGCTGCCAATATGGCAAGAATACCGCTTGCTAAAATGGCAGTTGAAGAGACAGGCATGGGTGTTGTAGAGGACAAGGTTATTAAAAATCACTATGCGGCAGAGTATATTTACAATACTTACAGAAATACAAAAACCTGCGGTGTAATTGAGTATGATCCTGCTTTCGGCACAAGAAAGATCGCAGAGCCGATAGGTGTCATAGGTGCGGTCATTCCTACAACAAACCCGACATCTACAGCTATATTTAAAGCACTTATATGTCTCAAGACAAGAAACGGCATTATAATAAGCCCTCATCCCCGTGCAAAGAAGTCTACAATTGCTGCTGCAAAGATAGTTCTTGACGCTGCAGTAAAGGCAGGCGCACCGGAGAATATTATCGCATGGATAGATGTACCGTCACTTGAACTTACGAATGAGCTTATGAAAACATCAGATACAATACTTGCTACAGGCGGTCCCGGCATGGTAAAGGCAGCTTATTCATCAGGCAAGCCCGCCCTCGGTGTCGGTGCAGGCAATACTCCTGTAATAATCGACAGCACAGCAGATATCAGGCTTGCCGTCAACTCTATTATCCATTCCAAGACCTTTGATAACGGAATGATCTGTGCTTCTGAGCAGAGCGTTACAGTTCTTGCGGATATTTATGATGCTGTAAAGAAGGAGTTCGCAGACAGAGGCTGTTACTTCCTCTATGGTGATGAACTCGATAAGGTCAGAAAGACTATCATCATAAACGGCTCACTCAATGCTAAAATAGTAGGACAAAAAGCACATAAGATCGCTGAGCTTGCAGGTGTTTCGGTACCCGAGGACACAAAGATACTTATAGGTGAGGTTGAGTCCGTAGATATCAGCGAGGAATTTGCACATGAGAAGCTGTCTCCTGTTCTTGCTATGTATAAAGCAGAAACATTTGACGAGGCTCTGCAAAAGGCAGCTCAGCTTGTAGCTGACGGCGGATATGGCCATACATCATCGCTGTTCATTCATCCTGCACAGACTGAGAAGATCGAAAAGCACTACCACGCTATGAAAACCTGCCGCATACTCATTAATACGCCTTCATCACACGGCGGTATCGGCGACCTATATAACTTCAAGCTCACTCCGTCTCTTACCCTCGGCTGCGGCTCATGGGGCGGCAATTCGGTATCGGAAAATGTCGGTGTAAAGCACCTTCTTAATATAAAGACGGTCGCTGAGAGGAGAGAGAATATGCTTTGGTTCAGAACACCCCAGAAGGTTTACTTTAAGAAGGGCTGCATGCCTGTTGCTCTTGATGAGCTTGGAACAGTTATGCACAAGAAGAAGGCATTTATTGTAACCGACTCCTTCCTCTATAAAAACGGCTATGTAAAGCCTATCGAGACAAAGCTCGATGAATTGGGCATTCAGCATACCTGTTTCTATGATGTTCAGCCTGACCCTACACTTTCCTCTGCAAAAGAGGGTGCAAAGGCAATGGAGCTTTTCCAGCCTGATGTAATTATCGCACTTGGCGGCGGCTCTGCTATGGATGCAGGAAAGATCATGTGGGTACTTTATGAGCATCCCGATGCAGACTTCCTCAACATGGCTATGGACTTTATGGATATACGCAAGAGAATCTATCAATTCCCGACAATGGGTGAGAAGGCTTACTTTGTAGCTGTTCCGACTTCATCGGGTACGGGCTCTGAGGTTACTCCTTTTGCGGTTATCACCGATGAGACAACAAATATCAAGTATCCGCTTGCAGATTATGAGCTGCTCCCGAATATGGCAATTATTGATGCCGATAATATGATGAACCAGCCCAAGGGACTTACAAGCGCTTCGGGTATAGATGCCCTTACCCATGCTCTGGAAGCTTATGCATCTGTCATGGCAACAGAATATACTGACGGTCTTGCTCTCAAGGCTATGAAGAATATATTTGATTATCTTCCTTCTGCTTATGAGAACGGTGCCAATGATCCCATCGCAAGAGAGAAAATGGCTACAGCTTCGACTCTTGCAGGTATGGCATTCGCAAATGCATTCCTCGGTGTATGCCATTCAATGGCACATAAGCTCGGTGCTTATCATCATATTCCTCACGGTGTGGCAAATGCACTGCTTATTACCGATGTAATGCGCTATAATGCTGTTCCTGTACCTCCTAAAATGGGTACCTTCTCTCAGTATCAGTATCCTCATACTCTTGAAAGATACTGTGAATGTGCACGTTTCCTTGGCTTTGTCGGCAAGGACGACAACGAGACATTTGAGATCTTTATCGCTAAGATCGAAGAACTTAAGGAAAAATGCGGCATTAAAAAGACTATTGCTGATTATGGTGTTCAGGAAGATGTATTCCTTGCGTCTCTTGATGAAATGGTCGAGAATGCATTCAATGACCAGTGTACAGGCGCTAACCCCAGATATCCCCTTATGTCTGAGATAAAAGAAATGTATCTCAAGGCTTATTACGGTAAATAATATATCAGAGAGCTATTGTTCAAAAGCGTTGTACCTTATCGTACAGCGCTTTTATGGCATACGGTGAATAGTTATGAATGAATATATCTGTACACTCTGTCCGAGAAGCTGTAATGCTGTGAGGACAGAAAAGGAAGGTTCGGGCTTTTGCAGGCTCGGAACTCTCCCGAAAATCTCACGATGTGCTCCACATTATTGGGAAGAGCCGTGCATAAGCGGAGAAAGAGGCTCGGGAACTATATTTTTTACAGGCTGTGTGCTTTCCTGCATATTCTGTCAGAATTATACTATCAGTCAGGAGCGGAACGGAAAAATACTGACTGTGCGTGAGCTTTCAGATGAAATAAAGCGTCTTGAGGATATGGGAGTGCATAATATCAATCTTGTCAGCCCGACACCTTATGCAGAGAGCATTATAAAATGCTTTGAGCTATATAAGCCGAAAATTCCTGTAGTTTACAACACGGGAGGCTATGAAAAGGCGGAAACTCTTCGCCGTCTGGAAGGAATAGTGGATATTTACCTTCCTGATCTGAAGTATACTGACACACAAATGTCAAAAACTCTTTCGGGTGCAGAAAATTATCCCGAATATGCTGTCAGTGCGATAGAAGAAATGGTGCGACAGACAGGAAAGCCTGAATTTGACGATGAAGGCATGATGAAAAAGGGAACTATCGTAAGACATCTGATTCTTCCTCAGCATACGAAGAATTCTATAGCTGTGCTTGAACTGCTGAAGGAGCGTTTCGGCAGCGATATACTTGTCAGTCTTATGGCACAGTATATCCCGATGGGAAAGGCATCTCAGTTCAAGGAACTTGACAGAAGAATAACCCCAAGAGAATACAATAAGGTATTGGATCGTTTTGAGGAGTTGGAGCTTGACGGATTTGTACAGGAGCTTTCTTCCGCAAAGGAAAGCTATGTTCCTGATTTCCTGTCTGATCTGAAAAGGGGAGATGAATATGACATTAAATAAAAAGAGCGTATTAATGCTTGTAATTGATTTTTTAGGAATATCAGTCGGTGCTGTGATAGCTGCCTTCGCTATTGAGGAATTTCTTGTTCCATGTACAATACTCGACGGCGGTGTTGTCGGTATAGGTATTATTATAAATAATCTGACAGGTATACCGTTGAGTATTCTGACGGTAGCTTTGAATATTCCGTTTCTGATTATCGGAACAAGAAAAATGGGTAAGAATTTTATAATCAAGACAGTATATGCGATGATACTGTTCTCTGTATTTCTTGAAGTGTTTGCACCTATGAAGAATGCTACCGGAGATTATGTGCTTGCGGTATCCTTCGGCGGTGTAATTCTCGGTATAGGCGTAGGTCTTGTTATCAGATTCGGAGGCTGTCTTGACGGTACGGAAACTGTCGCTATTCTGCTGAATAAGAAATTCAAGCTTCCTGTAGGTCAGACGGTGCTTATATTCAATATCATTATATTTGCTGCAGTCGGTATTATTTTCGGTCTTGACAGGGCAATGTACAGTCTGCTGACGTATTTTATTACTTCAAAGGTGCTTGATATCGTTGAGTCGGGTATGGAACAGACCAAGGCTGCTATGATAATTACAAACGACTCCAAGGAAATTTCCGAAAAAATATATGAGCGTCTCGGCAGGACGGTAACTATAATGGAAGGTGAAGGTCTTGTAAGCGGAAAAAAGGTAATATTATACTGTGTTCTTACAAGGTTTGAAATACATGAGCTTAAGGATATAATAAAGACCATTGACTCATCGGCTTTTATCGCTATCAGTGATGTTTCAGAGATAATAGGCAAGCTCGTTAAGAAAACAGGAACAATAAAGCATGACTCTGAGGGCGGCTTGATTGTTACACCTGATAATATCAGCTCTGAGACTGTTGAGTCTGATCCTCCTGCATCTGAATAACCACCTTCTGACAGACATTTTCCTCTATCTCATAAGTGCCTTCAAGCACAAAGCTGTCCTTGGTCTCCTTTATCGAATAGTCTCTTTTCAGAACAGTACCTTTATCTGTCTCCGCAAGCATGAATATTTCATACAGTTCAAGCTTGTTTCTGAGTCCCTTTTCAGCCTGTGACAATGTCAGTGTCACAGGCTTTTTTTCGTACATCTGCCATTTTTCCTTTGTGGAATATACAGGCAGTCCGTGGCCTAACAACGAAAACTGATTCCTTTCGGTTATTACAGTCCGCTCGCCCTCAGGCTCTTTGTGCATTGATGACGGCAAAATAAGTCCGAAGAAAGATATATCATTTTTTTCTGTTTCACCTGCAGCGGTTACATTATAGCTGCTTTTCGGGATTTCTATCCGTACCCTTCTTGCTGTCTTAGCAAATACAACGGCTTCTGAGTCGGTAAAAACATTTATACCGTTATTGTACTCAACAATACCGCTTACTAAAAGCTGTCCCTTTCTTATTCCGTCACCTGCCTTGACATCAGCAGAGCCGTTATATACGTTTACTCTTGTTACAGTGCCGTCAGCAGAGGAAAGCATATTGCTGAGCTTTATACCTTCGTTTTTCTTAACCCTGTCCGATATGTTAGGACTGATATTGACCTCTGCATCAGTTCCTGAAATATTTATCGTCATCCAGCTTATACGCCTGTCTTTTGAGGAAATACTGTTGACTATATCGTCTACATTTATACTTTTTACCCTTGCGCCCTCATATAACCCGTATTCCTTTAGTGTGTTTCTTATCTCATATTCGTTTATGCTGTCCGGCAGAGTGAAGGTGATGTTCCATACTGACCCCGACATATAAATATAAAGAGCAATGCATATTATCATTCCCGCAAGCAGACCGCTTCTTGACCTGTATTTTATTATCAGATGCGGAAGTCCGTGTCCACGCTCTATATGTAGCTTATGTCCGTTTCTTTCCGCTATAAGGCGCAGACTTTTCAGGTCGCTCATTCTTGCACAGCCGCTTACCTTTTCGTCTGTGCCTTTCAGTTTCCAAAGATTGATTCCCCGCTTTGCAGCAAGATTTATAAACCGCTCGGGAAATCTGCCCTCAACGCTGAAACTGATATATCCGAAAAACCACCTTAGTATAATTACAACTATCATCTTTACCCCTCATATAATATATTCTATAGAAGTAATAAAGCCGTGAATGACAACATCGCTGTCATTCATGCTCCTTATATGCAGTCCTCTGCCTTGTATTCCTACAATGTATTTTCCGGCATTTATTTTTATGGAGCCTTCGTTATATTCAAGTATACCCTTGCCGCCTTCAAAAATTATTTCCCTGTTTCCGCTTATTTCCATGTGTATTCCGCCTATATGTGCGCCGAATGCACCTACCGCTCCGCTGCCGCATTCGTTCTTTTTCCTCATGACATCACCCCGTTTGAACTATTTTATGCTTTTATAAATATAAAAATCACCATAAACATATTCTTTATCGGGTGATAGTATGAAAACAGCTTTTCGTTTCAGGTCAGGAACATTTGTTGCAGTTTTTATTGCTGCTTTGGGTATTGTGCTGCTCCTTGTCTTTTCTAAGGCAGCATCAGACGGAATCATCAGAGGACTTGATTATTCTGTAAAAATGCTCGTACCGTCTCTTTTTCCGTTTATGCTGCTGTCCTCATTTATGATCAGATCGGGAGCATCTGACAGCATAGGCAAAATGCTTTCGTTTATGGTAAAAAAGCTTTTCTGCCTTCCGGGGGAAGCTGCTGCTGCAATTTTCCTCAGTTTTACAGGTGGATTTCCCGCTGGTGCAAGCTGTGTTAAAGCACTGTATCAGAGGAAAAAGCTCAGCAGTGTTCAGGCTGAGCAGATGATGATGTTCTGTGTATGCTCAGGGCCTGCTTTTCTGATAACGGGTGTGGGAACGATACTGATGCATAATACCGTATCCGGGGTCATACTATATTCGGCTCAGCTTATCTCGGGGATAATACTCGGCATTATATCGGGCAGAATATATAAAGGCTCAGAATCACCGCTTGGAAGTCAGGCAGATGAAAAGAATTTGAATCATAAAGAGGGTATAGGTGACTCATTTATCCTTGCCTGTTCTGATGCGGCAGGTTCGGTATTAGGGCTAACGGCAATGGTGGCAGCCTTTAACATGATAATATCCGTATGCAGTGAGCTTGGCATACCAAAGCTGCTCGGAGGCTTAATAGGGCTGCTCTCGGGAGATGAATATATAGCCGATAAAGCCTTTGTAATACTTACAGAGGTGACAAGTGCCTGCAATGAAGCAGTAAACAGCGGCTGTCCGCTGTGGGTGATATCATTGGCAGTGGGCTTTGGCGGATTGTGTGTACATTTTCAGATTTTTTCTATTCTCGGTAATATTAAAATCAATAAGAAACGATTTTTTGTGTTCAGAGCCATGAACGCTTTTTTATCCTCTGTAATAGTATATACTGTGTGCAGATTCCGACAGGATACGGCAGAGGTGTTTGCTCAGTCAGGAGCGGTAAGAGCAGAGGTCTCGTCTGTGTCGGCAGTCGGGGCGTGCGCATTGATAATCATGAGTATTGTTTTTGTATTGTCCATAAGAAGGAACGGTGCAAGACGGTACTGAATTTAAACGGAGGTAGCTTATGTGCGGAATTGCAGGCTGGTTTGACAGGTCTATTGATATGAAGGCTCAGGGCAGGCCAATATCCCGTATGTCTGAGAGCATTGCCCGAAGAGGGCCTGATGACAGCGGAACATACGTCGGTGAGGGGATAGCTCTTATTCACCGCAGGCTTGCGGTTATTGATGTACAGAACGGTGTTCAGCCTATGAGTAAAAAATGCGGTGAACGTATATGTACAATCGTCTATAACGGAGAGCTGTATAATACCTCTGAGGTAAGACAGGAGCTTTCGCTAAGCGGATATACATTCTATACGGACAGTGACACAGAGGTCGTTTTAACGGCATATATGTGCTGGGGAGGAAACTGTGTTGATAAGCTCAATGGTATTTTTGCCTTTGCTGTATACGACCACGAAAGAAAAAATCTGTTCCTCGCCCGTGACAGAATCGGTGTAAAACCGCTTTTTTACTACTGCTATAATAAAGGCTTTATCTTCGCTTCTGAGATAAACTGCCTTCTGCAAAATCCTAAGGTAAGACCCGTTGTCGATGAGGCAGGTCTTTCGGAGATATTTCTCATTGGTCCGGGACGAAGTCAGGGACAGGGAATTTATAAGAATATAGGTGAGCTTACACCCGGTGAATGTGCTTTCTTTGACGGAGAAAAGCTATATAAGCGGAGATATTTTACTTTGAAGGCAAGGGAACACACTGACAGCACAGCCGAAAGTATAGAAAAGGTCAGAGAGCTTATTACCGACTCTATACAAAGACAGCTTGTGTCAGATGTACCTCTGTGCTGTTTCCTTTCAGGAGGACTCGATTCAAGCATTATATCCTACACTGCATCTGAATTAGCGAAAAAGAACGGCGCAGAGCCGATAGATACCTACTCGATAGATTATAAGGACAATGATAAGTATTTTAAAAGCAGTCTCTTTCAGCCCACTCCGGACAGTGAGTTTATCGGCACAATGGTGTCGGCAATAGGCTCACGGCATCATTATATAACTCTCGACAATACCGACCTGTTCAATGCGCTTAAAATGGCGGTTGATGCAAGAGATCTTCCCGGCATGACAGATGTCGATGCATCACTGCTTTTATTCTGCGAAAGGATAAAGCAGGAGCATACGGTGGCACTGTCAGGTGAATGTGCAGATGAGCTGTTCGGAGGATATCCATGGTATCACAATAAAGATATTCTGTTTGATGATACCTTCCCGTGGTCACGCTCTCTGGATATACGCAGGTCGATCCTGAAAAAGGGCTTTCTTCCAAAGGGTGAAGAGTATGTCCGTCAGAAATACCTTGATACCTGCGTGCATACGGACAAGCTTCCGGACGATTCTGAAATTGACAGAAGAATGAGGGAAATGTTCTCTCTGAATTTCTATTGGTTTATGCAGACTCTGCTCGACAGGAAGGACCGTATGTCTATGTATAACGGGCTTGAGGTAAGAGTTCCGTTCTGTGATTACAGAATAGTTGAATACGCATATAATCTTCCATGGGAAATAAAGGCTTATGCAGGCAGAGAGAAGGGAATAGTGCGTGAAGCTTTCAGAGGACTGCTCCCCGACAGCATTATCGACAGAAAGAAAAGTCCCTATCCCAAGACACACAATCCGTATTATTTTAAGCTCTGTGCAGATGCTGTAAAGGAAATACTCAGCGATAAGACTTCGCCGATTCGTGAAATACTCGATGCTGACGGTGTAGAGGCTATCATACAGGAGCCTGACAGGATATCATCTCCATGGTACGGACAGCTTATGAGAGCACCGCAGATACTTGCCTATATCATACAGACGGATTATTGGTTCAGGGCAAATAAGGTCATTATCGAATAATAGTAACTGAATTATACTAATATCAGATAGAAGGGGCGACAAAGCTTGTCGTCAGGTCTATTTGATATTAGTATTAAAGCCTTATCGGAGGTATTGCTATGATACAGAGAAGATTTCCTGATGCAAGAGCTGTCATAAAAGGGGGAGACAGCTTTCCGTGTATCAGAGGACAGGTGTTTTTCTTTCAGACAAGATGCGGTGTGATAGTAAGAGCAGTTGTGTCACATTTGCCTGATACAAAGGCGATGTTTTATGGCTTTCATATCCATGATGGCGAAAGCTGCTGCGGAGAAGATTTTTCTGAAACCAAAGGTCACTATAACCCCGAAAACAGCCCCCATCCGACCCATGCCGGCGATATGCCGCCGCTGCTCTCATGTTCGGGAGAAGCTTATATGGAGTTCAGAACAGACAGATTTTGTGTTAAGGATATTATCGGTAAAACAGTAGTTATTCACGCAGGAACAGACGATTTCCGGACACAGCCGTCAGGAGATTCGGGAGAAAAAATCGCCTGTGGAGTAATAAGAAGGGGATAGTTCCGTGCTGTTTGCTCATACTAACAGTGAGGTGATAAAATGGCAAAGCAGGGAATGAAGAGACCTGAGAGAACTCATACTCGGCAAAGAAACAATACCGCTGCCGTTCCTGAAATACAAGGTAAGGCAAAACACAGCAATGATAAAGCTGCACCGATAATTACGGGTACAAAAGCTCCGTCACAGAAGGTGTTTCATACAAAGCCGTATAGTGCAGAAAAGCCTATATCAACAGCATATCCTGTAATTGATAATGACCTTGCAAGGGATAATATAGAAAATGATATACCTGCGGCGGATCTTGAGGATATATAATTGATACTATTAAACAAGGAGCAAAGCTCCAACAAGCTCGCTTGATTGGAGCGAGCGACGCCGTCAACAGACGTCGGGGAGCTTTAGCTC